>JBGTBZ010000302.1:0-1761 GCA_041749155.1 Phycisphaerae bacterium | reverse complement strand
CCGCGCGGCGGTGATCGCCGGCCCGCATCGCAACCGGCGGCACGGACCGGGACGCTAAGCACGACGCTCCCCGAGCCGGAGGCACCCCCCTTCGCGGTCGGCGGAGAAGAAGAGACGATCACCATCCCCTTCCGCGGGGTTAGGCGGACGATCGCGAACCGGCTGCGGGAGAGTGTCGACAAGGCCGTCCATTTCGGGGTGATGGACGAGGCGGATGTCACGGCCCTGGAGGGGCTCCGCAAGCGCCTTGCCGCGGCGAGCGGGGAGAAGATCAGCCTGCTGCCGTTCGTCTGCTGCGCTGTCGCCCGGACGCTGGCGGGCGAGTTCGGCTACCAGCTCAACCGGCTCAACAGCACGACGGACGACGAAAAGGCGGAAATCACCCAGTACCGAATGGTGAACCTGGGCATCGCCACCGACACGCCCGCTGGCCTGATGGTGCCCGTCATCCGCAACGCCACGCGCCTGGGCGTGCTGGAAATGGGCCGCAAGATCACCCAGCTCGCCGCCGCGGCGCGCGACCGGAGCATTCCGATGGGAGACCTGCAGGGCAGCACCTTCACGATCAGCAACTTTGGCAGCTACGCCGGTCGCTTCGCCAGCCCGATCATCAACTATCCGGAGGCGGGCATCCTCGCCGTCGGCCGCATGCGGGAGGGCGTGGTTGTCAGCAAGGGGATGATGGGCGTCGGCAAGCTCCTGCCCCTGAGCCTGGTCAGCGACCATCGCGTGATCGACGGCGGCACCGCCACCCTCTTCTTGAACAAGATCGTCGAGCTGCTGCAGAATCCCGACGTCCTGCTGCCCACGAATCTGCAGATTTAGCTACGAATCTCACGGATGGTCACGAACGAACCGCTGACAGATTCGTGCTGATTCGTGCCATTCGTGGCCTCATCAAATGCGCTATCACTGGAGACTTCTCGACGCCGGGCCGCTTCTGCTCGACGGCGGGAGCATGTTCGGCGTGGTGCCCAGGGTGCTCTGGCAGAAGCAGTGTCCGCCAGATGACGCCAATCGCATTGCCCTGGGCCACAACTGCCTGTGGCTGGAGCCCGAGGGGGGCGGGCCGGCTGTGGTCGTCGAGACCGGCAGCGGGGACAAGTTCGATGCCAGGAACAAGGCGATCTTCGGTCTCACCGACCGCTCCATCGTCTCCGCCATGGCGGAGGCGGAGCTGGATGCGGGCCGGGTCGGCCACGTCATCGTGACTCACCTGCACTTCGACCACGCCGGCGGGCTGACCCGACTGCCGCGGGAGGGGGAGACGCCCGACTGGACCGGTCCCGATGGTCTGGCGGTCAAGCTGACCTGGCCCAACGCCCGGGTCATCGTCCAGGAGCGCGAGTGGCAGGATGCGGTTGCGAACACGAGCGTCATGACGCGCACCTACCTGCGCGAGCACCTCCTGCCCGTCGAGGGGATGCTGCGGATGGTCGATTCACCGCTCCCGTACAGCCCCGGCCACGTCCCAAGGCGCGACGAGCCGCTCCGGATGTCGTTGCGCAACCACCTGACTGAAGTCCTGCCGGGCATCAGTGTTTTCCGCGTTCCAGGGCACACGTGGGGCCAGCAGGCGGTCATGTTCCGCGATCTTCACGACCGGACGATCGTCTTCACGCCCGACGTCATGCCCAGCTTGAGCCACGTCGGCGCCGCCTACTCCATGGCTTATGACGTAGAGCCGTACATGACCATGATCACCAAGAACTGGTTCCTAGCCGAGGCCGCGGCCGGCGGGTGGACCCTGGCCATTGATCA
>JBGTBZ010000301.1:0-3415 GCA_041749155.1 Phycisphaerae bacterium | reverse complement strand
AGCCGCTCGGCGGCGCGGGTTCGGGTGTCACCCGGGCCGGAGTCTGCCACGAAGTTCGCGATGTACGGCACGCCAGACACCCCCACCAGCACCACACCCAGCACGCTCAGCCACCGCCGCTGCCGCGGAAGCGGGAACAGGCCGCGGCCGGCCACGGCGAAGTACGCGATCAGCAACACCGTCATCGGCACGATCCCAAAACGGGCGTATTCCGGAGGTTTGCCCGCTCCCAGGGGAAGAAAGTAGAGCAAGACCGCCGCCCCCGCGGTCACCAGAAGCCAGGAACGCGCCCCAAGCCGCGTCCGCCGCGCGCCCATGACCAGCGCTGCGAACACAATCGCGAAGAAAAACAGCGTCCCCGCCGCGATCGCCAGCAGGATCATGCCGCTCGTAACCCCGCCCAGCAGGTCGCGCGACTGATACATCGCCGTGGAGTTGCCGATGTTGCTCTGGAAGATCGCCCGGTCAAAGAGCGCGTGGTACACCACGTACGGGTTGGTCACGACATACACCCCACCCCCGGCAACCAGCGAAAGCAGCAGCGTCGCGCCCCCGCGCAGGCTCGCTCCGTGGGCCACGCCCGCTTCAGCGGGCGGGACACTACCCAACCGCTCCCTCCTCCACCTCAGCATCACCATCACCGGCACGACGAGAAAGCTCACCACCATCGACACAACCATCGCGCTCGCCGCGCCGCACAGCACGCCCACCCACACCGCATCGCGACGACGCCCGCGCGCCACGTAGTCGTCCGCCTTCAGCACCGCCCAAAGCATCAGCACCGCTCCGCCAAGGTGAGGCTTGGCCTCGTGAGCCGCCGTTACCACCACCGGAAGCAGCGAAAAGGCCACGGCAGCGGCAAGGGCGGAGAAGTTCCCCCCTGTCAGGCGGCGCACGATCACGAAAACCAACCCCGCCCCCACCGCCCCCAACAGCGCCGAGTACAGCCGCGCCACCACGTAGAACTTCCCGAACTCCCCCGGCCGGTCCAGGTACCACGCCAGGTCCCCACGAAGCTCCAGGTATCCCACGGCGTTCGCCGTCCCCAGCAGCCCGGCCACTGGGTAGATCCAAAGTCCGCCGTATTGGTACAGCCGCGGATCGCCGTCTCGCCGCTGGGCCATGCCGGCGATGGCGGCGAAATTGATGAACTCGTCGGGCTGGTGGCTCATCAGCCGGTAGCGCCGCACGATCTCCGCCCGCTTCTCATCTGTGTCGTTCAGAACGACTGGCCCCGCCGACAGGTCTAGCGGGTTGGCGTCCACATCCGCCCCGCGGCCGCTGTCGGCCTCGAGCCCGCCGGCCAGCTCGATGATCTGGGCCCCCGACCAGGGCTCGCGATCGCCGAAGAGGAACCGGTCGTCGTCCCGGGTGGGCAGCCCCCAGCCGATACCCGGCACGAAGACCACCAGCGCCAGCAGCCCCGCGGCGAGCGGGTACAAACTGTCGCGGTCAGGACGACGAAACGAGGGGAGCATCGACAGCCCAGTTTACAGCCCCGGAACGCCACGCGACCGCGGACTTCGCAGGAAGCCTACTGTGCGCCCGGTAGATGCCAGCATCCCCCACCGCATCGGCGGCGCTGGTTCGTGACAGATTGCACGAAGTCTTTAACCCTGCCTAGCATGTCCTCCCCCATCGAAGACCGGTACAAGAAGGCGGAAAAGGACGAAAAAGCCAGCCGCCAGGCGCACCGGATGTCGGGGGTGGGATTCGAGTTCATCGCCGCCGTGCTCCTCTTTGGGGCCATCGGCTGGTGGGTGGACTGGCAGTTCGGCTTCTCTCCCTGGGGCATCGTCGTCGGCGTCGCCCTGGGATTCGTCGTCGGGCTCTGGCTACTCATCCGCGTCGGAATGCGCTCGTTCAAGGATTAGCCGACTCCTTCATGACCGCCGCTCACGCTCAACCTGCCGGCCCGCACGTCGACCCTGCTGTGGCGACACGCGCGCTGATCCGGGCCGTCAGCCTCGCCCTTCTCGTCACCGCCCTGCTCACCTCCGCCGTCCTGGTGATGCTTGGCCAGCCCGACTGGTGGCTCGGCTTCGCCGCGGCCAGCGCTCTGAGCGTGCTGGCGGCGATGGCGTCGATCCTGGCGCTGCGGCTGGGCCTGGGCTTTGGCATCCAGGGAGCGATCGCGGGGCATTTCGGGGGTGTGCTCGTGCGGCTGCTGATCGTTTTGGGCGGGGGACTTCTGCTGGTGTGGATCGGCCAATACCCTGCCGCGACGCTGTTCCTGGCGGTGCCCTACTACTTCGCGACGCTGGCCGGCGAGGTGGTGGCGCTGGCACGGCTCTTCTGGACCCTGCAACCCGTTCCGGCCCGTTAACACTCGCGAACGATGCTTTCCTCGCTCCTGACAAGCCTCCCAACGCTGGCAGCGGACAACCCGCTGACGCACGTCGTCGATCACCCGATCATCACTGCCGGCCACTGGTGGCTGCTGACGAATCACATGGTGATGATGTTGATCGCGGCGGGGCTGATGCTGGCGATCTTCATCCCGATCACGCGTCGCTACCAGAGCGGGGAGCACATTCCCACCGGCACACGCAACTTCTTCGAAGCCCTGATGGTCTTCGTTCGGGATGACGTGGCCCGGCCGGTGCTCGGTCACCACGCCAGCCGTTTTATGCCCTACCTCTGGACGCTGTTCTTCTTCATCCTGTTCATCAACCTGCTGGGCCTGCTGCCGCTGGAGCCGCTGACCAAGCCGATCGTCAAGTGGATCACCGGCGATTCGAACGCCCATGCGATCTACGGCACGGCGACCGCCAACATCTACGTGACCGGGGTGCTGGCGCTCTTGTCGTTCATCATGATCCAATACAACGGCATCCGCGAGAACGGCTTGGGTAACTACCTGAAACACTTCATGGCGGGCGCCCCCTGGTATGTGGCGCCGATCCTCGTCCCTGTAGAGTTCATGGGGATGTTCATCAAGCCGTTTGCCCTGTTCATTCGACTTGTGGCGAACATGACCGCGGGGCACGTGCTGCTGGCAGTGATGCTCAGCTTCCCGCTGATGGCGTACGAGGGGATGGGCGGATGGGGCGCCATGGGCGTCGGGTTTCTATCGGTGCTCGGTGGCGTGGCAATCATGTGCCTGGAGGTGTTTGTTGCCTTCCTGCAGGCGTACATCTTCACAATGCTCACCTCGCTGTTCATCGGCCAACTCGTGCTGCACGAGGGCGATGAGCACACCGGCCCCGACCACGACGAGGCCCACGAGGTCATCGGCGGGGGCGACCTGACCGACTACGCCAAGCTGCCCATCGACGCCCGGCACGCCGGGACGCACGCCGCCGGCTGATCCGGCGGCATCCAGACCAAAGGGCGACGCCTCAGGCGACGCGACCGGCGGGGAGACGAGCATCCCCTCCCGCAAACGGACCCGCCGTCACGAGACCAGAGGCTC
>JBGTBZ010000300.1:0-2046 GCA_041749155.1 Phycisphaerae bacterium | reverse complement strand
CGAAGGTGTGCTGCCGCCGCTGCTCGCCGGCGGCGACTGTGCCGTATTCCAGCGCTTCGCCGTCGGTGTTGCGCCAGACGAGCTTGACCGGCCCGCCGGTGCGGTTGATGAAGATCAGGGCCGTTTCCTCCCCCGTGCGGGCGCTGCGGGCCTGCCGGGCACGCCGCGGCGCATCGAGAAGCTCCGCCAGCTCATCCTCCGCCGACTCCAACGCCGTGACGGCGGAATCGGTCGTCCAGGCCTGCTCGTGGTCCTGGGAGAGGATGAGGATGCGGTCATCCTTGAACATGAGCCGCGCGATGGGCAGCCTGGCGGCGTCCACGGGCGCTTCGAGCCGCTCCGCCAGCGCCTCGGCCAGCTTGGCATGATCGAACGCGGGGGCCACCTCGCCCGTCCGGGCGTCCACCACCACCCACCGCCGCCCCCCGCCGGGCTCATCGAGGCGGTACCAGAGCCGCGCGCCCTCGTCGATCCACCGCGGATTGAGGCGGTCATTGAGCACCAGCCCCTGAAACCGCTCGCGCAGCCCGGCGGCACGCTCGTAATCGGCCTTCGTGCCCTGTGCGAAGGCGGTGCCCGGGAGGAGCAGGAGGAGGCCGAAGATACCCGTCACGATCAGCAGCAATCGGCGGTGGTTCGTGGTCATGCGGTCAATTTAATGGATTTCGACCGAGATCAAGTCCGCCGTCACCCGGGGAAGCGGCACGGCGTCTCGCCCAGGCCACTCGGGGACGAGACAGGCGATTCGATAGCGAGCCAACGGCGACTCTTGCTAGTATCAGGCTGTTCCGCCACTCGTGGACGTTGCCGTCCCACAGAAAGGCGCTCATGAAGACCGGTTCAACGTCCTCTCAAGGCCCGCGCCTCCGAGAGCGTTCGGTACTGCGCACGCCGCGCGGCTTCAGCCTGATCGAGCTGCTGGTTGTGATCGGCATCATCGCACTGCTGCTGGCGCTGGTGCTCCCTGCGCTGAACCGCGCCCGCGCGACCTCTCGCGCGACACAGTGCGCGACGCAGCTCCGCGAGATGGGCCGCGCCATGCAGCTCTACGCGAATGACAACCACGGCTGGATTCCGCGCGATTACACGCCGAGCCGGCCGCATCGCCGGCCATACTGGTTAATGGCGATCGGGCCGTACCTGGAGGAGCGCAACGATTGGGGCACCGTGGCGCCGGAAGACCAGGCAGGGCTGGTGGCATTCCTTTCGCAGATCCCCATTGTTCACTGCGCCGAACACCCGAATTTCGGGGAGGCCCCGGGCACGTACGTGATGAACGCCTTCATGTTCGAGTCGGACCCGACCTGGGACCCGTCGCCTCCCGTCAAGCTGTCGGCCGTCCTGAACCCGTCGCAGGTGATTTGGCTCGCGGAGGTATCGCCGTTGCTCGGCGAGGCGAGGAGGAAAACGCCGGTGGCCTACCACCATGACGTATTCAGTCCAGCCGGCCTGCCGAATCAAGCTTCAGAGACGATCACGGACAAGCTTCACATGAACTCGTCCAACGTGCTGCTGTTCGACGGATCGACCAAGCGGATCGAGAAGGGCAAGTTCGAGCTGAAGATGTTCGATGACGGCATCCGCTCGCGCAAGATCGAATGGATTCACCAGCCCCCAGGCGGTCGCCCGCCCTCATCGGCCCCTGGCGAGGTCGATAGTGCCAGCCAACCAGCCGTCGAATGAGGGGCATCGCCGCGCGCTCCAGGTCGAGCGCCCCTTCGGGGCTTCGTCACTTACTCGCGCCGACTACCCCGGGGCGCTGCCCCGGGCTCTATTTCGGGCTGCACCTTCGGTGCGGCCGCAGTGATCATCGACTGTGCATCCTCCCCTCGAACTCCGCCAGCACCGCCTCGTCCGGCGGGGCGTAGGGGCGGAACTTTTCGAGGGTGCCGTGCTCCTCGCTGGCGACCAGGGCCCGGTAGAAGCCCAGGCGGCTGGCGGCCAGGGAATCGAGCAGGATGCTCGAGTCGTTGCCGCTCATCTGGAAGAGCACGCGCGTATCGAACTCGCGCAGGGAGTCGCGGCCGAGGCGCCGCTCCAGTCCGG
>JBGTBZ010000299.1:0-8598 GCA_041749155.1 Phycisphaerae bacterium | reverse complement strand
CACCTGTGGCGGCATCGGCCTCGGTCTTCTTGCCCGACTTCTTACCGATGGTGAGCTTGCGGTTGCCGACCTTGGGCATGCCCAGGACGTAGGCGGCGTCCTCCTTGATCCGGCCCTGGCCGATGAGCTTCTGGAGGCGCTCATGGCGCGTCAAAACGTTGCGATGACGGTTCAGGCCGGCGCCGGACTTCAGGCTGGAATCGAGACTCATGGTGCTGCTCGCGTGGTCGGTGGCTGTCGTTTTTCGGGTCGAAACTGTAGGCGCGCCCTCCCACCCTCGCAAGTGGCTAACCTTCCCCCGTGCCCCAGACCAAGCGGCAGATACAGGCCCTTCTCGAAGCCTCCGGCATGCATCCCCGGCACCGCTTCGGCCAGAACTTCATGATCGATGCCAACTTGGTCCGCCTCATCGCCGATGCCGGCGAAATCGAGCCCGCGGACGTGCTCCTTGAGGTTGGCCCCGGCACTGGGACGCTCACCGAGGAGCTTTTAGGGCGCCTGGGGCCCTCGGGGCGGCTGATTGCCGTCGAAATCGATCGTGACCTGGCGGGGTCGTTGCGGTCCGGTTTTGCGGAAGATGGCCGGTTCAGCCTGATCGAGGGCGACGCTTTGGCGGGGAAGCACGGCCTGAATCCAGAGCTTTCCCGGCAGATCCAGCTCTCTCACCGGCATGACGCCAGCGTGCGGCTGGTGGCAAACTTGCCTTACAACATCGCCTCTCCCCTGGTCGTTGAGCTGCTGCTGGCAGGGGTGGATCTGCTGGCATTTACCGTCCAGAGGGAGGTCGCAGACCGCCTGCGGGCCCGCCCGGCCGACGGCAAGAGCTATGGGCCCCTTTCGGTGATCGTCCAGACACTGGCGGACGCCGCGGTGCTCCGCACCATCCCCGCGGAGGCGTTCTGGCCGCGGCCGAAGATAGAGAGCTCCCTCGTGAGGCTGCGCCGCCGGCCGGCTGATGCGGATCTGGCAGGCCGTGAGCGGGAACTCGGCCGGTTCGTGACGGCGTTGTTCACCCGGCGGCGCAAGACACTCCGCCGTGCCCTTGCCCCGCTGACGCCCGATCCGGCAGCATCCCTGGCCGCCGCGGGCCTCACCGGACAAGAACGCCCCGAGCAGGTGACTCCGGAGGGCCTGCGAGCCCTCTACCTGTCCGCCGCCCCGCCGGAAGACCCCGGCGGATCGATCAGGGCGTCATAGGCCGCAGCGGGTTGCTCCTTCCGCCAAGGCAGCTCGGCCCCGTGGGGGTAGTCAGCTCCCTCCGAAGGTGACGCGGCGGTCTCGATCCGCATGCCGTAGAAGCTGCGATAAATGAAGAAGAGTGCGATCGCCATGAACACCGCCGCGAGCACGTAGCGCAGCAGGCTGGCGGAGCCGTCCGGATCGGTCAACGTGACGGCGAGTTCCACCGCCAGGAGCCCGAAGAGTGTGCAGAACTTGATGATCGGATTCATTGCGACGCTGCTGGTGTCCTTGAAGGGGTCGCCCACGGTGTCGCCGACGACCGTGGCGGCGTGCAGGTCGGTCCCCTTCTCGCGCAGCTCAGTCTCGACGATCTTCTTGGCGTTGTCCCAGGCGCCGCCGGCGTTGGCCATGAAGATCGCCTGGAACAGGCCGAAGAAGGCCAGGCCGATCAGGAATCCGATGAAGAAGAACGGCTCGGTAAAGGCGAAGGCCAGCGTGATGAAGAAGACGGCCAGGAAGATGTTGAACGCGCCGGTCTGGGCATACCTGGTGCAGATGGCCACGACTTTCTGACTGTCCTCGAGGCTTGCCTTGGTTGTGTTCACGAGGCGAATGTTCTTCTTGATGAAGGCGACGGCACGATAAGCCCCCGTGATCACCGCCTGGCAACTGGCCCCGCTGAACCAGTAGATGACGGCCCCGCCCATCAGCAGCCCGAGCAGGAACGGAGCATGCAGAATGGAGAGCTTTTCTACCTCTCTGGTGAGGCCTTCGGTCAGAAGGACGATGATCGAGAAGATAAGCGTCGTGGCGCCCACGACCGCGGTGCCGATCAGCACAGGCTTGGCAGTGGCCTTGAACGTGTTGCCGGCGCCGTCGTTCTCTTCGAGCAGGAGCTTGGATCGCTCCCAGTTCGGCGTCATGCCGTAACTGCTGGAAAGCTCCTTTCGGATGTCGGGCTGCTGCTCGATCAGCGACAACTCGTAAACGCTTTGGGCGTTGTCGGTCACCGGCCCGTAGCTGTCCACCGCGATCGTCACCGGGCCCATCCCCAGGAAGCCAAAGGCCACGAGCCCGAAGGCGAACACCGCGGGCGCGAGCATGATCGCATCAAGACCGCCCGTGCTGACGAGGTACGCCACGCCCATCAGCGATGCGATGGTGATGCCCCCGATCCAGAAAGCGCTGAAGTTGCCGGCGGTCAGGCCCGACAGAATGTTGAGCGAGGCCCCGCCCTCCCGGCTGGCGGTGACGACCTCGCGCACGTGCCGGCTGCGGGTGGACGTGAAGACTGTGGTCATCGCGGGAATGACCGCGCCCGCCAGCGTGCCGCAGGAGATGATCGTCGCCAGCTTCATCCACAGCGTGGTATCCCCGTTCAGCTCCGGGATCAGCAGGTAGCTGAAGATGTATGTGCACACGATGGAGAGAATGCTGGTCAGCCAGACGAGCGTCTCCAGAGGGCGCTCGAAGTGCATGGTGTCGGCATCGCGGTAGCGGGCGCGGGTGAAGGCCTCGTTCGCCAGGTAAGCGGCGCCGCTCACCAGGATCATCACAATGCGCATCGCAAAGATCCACACCAGCAGCTTCACCTGAACCGCCTGCGCGGTCGCGGTGGCCACCTGCATCTGCCCCACTGTCGCCGTCTCCGCTGTCGCCCCGCCCGGGATGAAAATGCTCGGCATGATCGCCAGCAGGATGAAGGTGATCAGGGCGACTCCCGTAACGCCATAGGTCTCAAATCCATCCGCCGTCGGGCCCACCGAATCGCCGGCGTTGTCACCGACGCAGTCGGCGATCACGCCCGGATTGCGCGCGTCGTCTTCCTTGATCTTGAAGACGATTTTCATCAGGTCCGCGCCGATGTCGGCGATCTTCGTGAAGATCCCCCCGGCGACGCGCAGGGCGGCGGCACCCAGCGACTCCCCGATTGCAAAGCCGATGAAGCACGCCCCTGCAAGGTGAGGCGGCATGAACAGCAGGATGCACAGCATCAGAAACAACTCAACGCTGATCAGCACCATCCCGATGCTCATCCCCGCCCGCAGTGGGATCGAGTAGAGCGGGTACGGCTTGCCTCGCAGCGAAGCGAACGCCGTGCGGCTGTTGGCGAAGGTGTTGATCCGTATCCCAAAGGCCGCCACCGCCGTCGAGCCGGCGATGCCGATCAGGCTGAACAGCAGGATGATTAGCACCGAGCCGAGCGGATACCCCCGGTGAATCTCGCCCGCCGCCGCCGCGGTCACAGGTTGGTCGCCGTGGTACGGGGCCAGGAAGTAGAAATAGATGAAGATGACCGACCCGATGAACAGCTCCAGGAGCAGGATGAAGCGGATCTGGTTCCAGAGGTAGGTCTTGCACGTGGCGTAGATCAGCTCCGACACCTCCAACATGCTCTTGTGCACGGGCAGTCGCTTGAGCTGGCCGTAGATGACCACGCCGAAAACGAGACCCGCCAGGCAGATCAGCAGGCCCCACATCAGCAGCGTGTGTCCCGTGAGACCCATGAAGGTCACATTCGGCTGGTTCAGGTCAGGGATGCGGAGGCTGGCCTCGCTGGCCAGCGCCGGCGCCGGCGCCAGCAGCAGCAGGACCGCACACACGCCACCAGCCAGAGCGCCAAGGCGCTGCGGAGCAAGTCGCTTCATTTTCTGAATCCTTCAGGAGCCGAACGGCCCTGCGAAAGTTACCTCGAAAGGTCAACCGGTCACCCTATCCCCACTCCCTCCGATCACGGGAACAGACCCTTGATCTTGCACGCATCCGCTACACGCTGCACCGCGATCGTGTAGGCCGCCGTCCGGTAGTCGCAATTCGTCTCCGAGGCCAGCTTATGGACCCGGTCAAACGCCGTTTCCATCACCTTCTGCAGCTCATCTTGTACTCGTTTCAGGTCCCAGAAGTAGGCGTCCAAGCCCTGCACCCACTCAAAATAGCTCACCGTCACGCCGCCGGCGTTGGCGAGGATGTCCGGCAGCAAGACCACTCCGCGGTCACGGAGAACCTCATCGGCGTTGGGCGTCGTGGGCCCGTTGGCGCCCTCGGCGATGATCTTGGCCTGGATCTTGTGGGCGACCCCGCTATTGACCGTGTTCTCGATGGCCGACGGGGCCAGCACATCGCATGGCACCGTCAGCAGTTCGTCATTGCTGACCGCATCCGCCTCCGGGTAATCAGTTAGCTGCCCGTTCGCCCGGTAGTAGTCACCCGCGGCCAGCACGTCCAGCCCGTTAGGATTGTACAGGCCGCCGTACATGTCACTTACTGCCACGATCGTGCAACCCCGCTCCGACAGCAGCCGGGCGGTGTGAAAACCCACCTGCCCGAACCCCTGGACCGCAACCTTCAACCCGTCCAGACGGCGATTCTGGACCGTGTTGAGGTACCGCCGCAGAACGTTCATTACCCCGCGGCCGGTGGCCTCCTCGCGGCCCACGCTGCCGCCGATGCTTACCGGCTTGCCGGTGACCACGCCAAGGACCTGGTAGCCCTTGATCATGCTGTACGTGTCCACCATCCATGCCATCGCCTGCGCATCCGTCCCAAGGTCGGGGGCGGGAATGTCCTTCTCAGGGCCGATCACGCCGTGGATCTCGTACGTGAACCGCCGGATCAGCTTTTCCTTTTCACGCGGCGAGAGCGTCTTGGGGTCGCAGATGATTCCCCCCTTTGCCCCGCCGTAGGGGAGGTTGACCAGGGCGTTCTTCCACGTCTGGAGCATGGCCAGGGCCATTACCTCGTCGCGATCGACGTTGCGGGCCATCCGCAGGCCGCCCTTGTAGGGCCCAAGAGCGCCGTTGTGCTGCACCCGGAACCCGGTGAACACCTGAATGCTCCCGTCATCCATCTTCACCGGGCAGCTGACCGTGACGATGCGGTTGGGCGTCGAAAGCACCTGCCGCCACGTCTCGTCCATGTGCATCCGCGTGTAGACGCGGTTGAAGTAGAGATGTGCGTTCTTCCAGAAGGCCGTGTGCTTCTCTTCCCCCGGCCGCAGAAGGTTGGTCTCATTGCCGTGGCCCCGCTCCTCGCCGGCGGGGTGGTTCATGGTCGTCGGGGCGGCCGGGCGGGCTTTGGCGGGGTCGGTCATGGCGGAGCGTCGGGAGAGGGTGTTAATAGATCGGCGGGCTGGCGGGGGGTTTGTGATAAATTGCACGAGCGAATCGGGGCGCGGGCAAGTTCCCCGCCAGACTGCGGCGATATTCCACAGCGAAAGTCACTCTAGCCCGCTCGCGGGCCCTTCGCCGGACCCGGATGGGGCGGTTCTAGCGCTGTTGACGCCGGATCGTCATATCGAAATTCTTCACCATCGACTTGTACATGGCCCAGATTATCGTCGCATAGCCCCCGCAGGCTGCGAGCGAAAACAGGAAGATGATTACCCGGCCCTGCAACCTCAGAGCCTCGTCGCCCATGAAGACCGACCCGCCATACTGCTCCGGATTGATTAGCACCATGATCACCGTCAGCGGGCTGAAGGCCCCCAGGACCAGTCCAACTTGCTCGCCGCTGGTAGCGATCTGGAAGCCGCAGAAGCCCAGCAGGGCGAAAAGTCCCACCACGATCGCCAGCGACACCATCACGCTGCGCACAGTCGTCTTCGTGCGCAGCGACATCTGCATGCCCACGATGCTCGCAAAGGCCACGAGAATCACCAGCAGCGCCGGCATCAGCACGAGCGCCTCGGGCAGCACGAGCCAGGGCTGCCGCTGGTTCAACCTTGAAACAACGTCATAAAGGATGAATACAAGGCAACTTACGACCGGGACGATGATGAGCGGCAACGAGAAGCTCACCAGCCCGCGGAGCTTGCCCCAGATGTAGTAGCGGCTTGTGATCGGCGTCGACAGCAGCAGGTCCAGCGTCCCATCCTCCTTCTCCCGCGTCACCGTGCTGGCGGCCGCGTTCGTCACGATCAGCAGGATCACCGCCACTTCGAGGAAGACCATGCCGAGAAGGAATCGCCGGGCATCGGTGATGCTCAGCCGGCGGTCGATGGAGCGCAAGTCGAGCCGGCTCAGCGTTTTGAAGCCATCGAGGGTGTCGTAATTGCTGCCAGTGACGCTGTAGCGCCCGCGCATCTCGCGCGTCGTGACCTGCTGGCCGTCAATGTAAACCGCCGCCGTCGCCGGGAGGCGGAATGGAGAGTCCGGGTGCCCCTGGATGAAGAGCGTCTGGGTGGTGGCGTTGTATGCCCCGGGCGTCACAAGGTGCCGCGGTTGCTCGACTTCCGTCGCATAGAAGGCGCAGACGATGATGGCTCCGATCAGGCCCGCAGCGATGAAGCTGTATCGCAGCAGGCCGGCCCGGGTCGCGCTGGCCTTGGTCTTGGCCTCCCGCCAGGCGATCGGGTTGTTCCAGACGCCCCGCGGCTTTCGGTTTGCGCCGGTGCGAATGCCCGGCAGGAAGCTGAGCCGCCGCAGCAGCCAACCTTTGAAGGTCAGAGTGCTCTGGGCCATCCGCCGCAGCAGCGCGATGCTGGGGACGACGAGCAGAAGGGAGATGACCGTGCCTGTGGTGATGAAGAAGCTGGCGGGGCTGGTGAAGTACCAGGAGAGGGGCCAGGCCCTGAGGCTGGGGTCCAGCTCGCTCAGCGCCGGCGGGGCGTAGGCGACGGGATCCAGGATGCTTCGAAGCGCCAGGAAGGGGTGGATCCCGGTCAGCCAGCTCGTATCGGCAAGGGAGGTGAAGTTCCCCGAGTTCGGATCCAGCACGCTGGGATGAAACCAGTCCAGTTGATCCAGCAGGAACAGCCCGACCAGGTAGATCACGATCAGCATGTAAAAGCTGAAAATCGTCCGCCGCGTCCCGACCTTGAAGGTCGCGATGGCCACCGCCAGCGCCCCGGTCACCAGGGCCGTGACCGCGGCGATGGCGCAGCTCATCAGGACGTCGCCGAAGGCCACGCCGCCGAAGATCTGGGTGATGGAGAAGATGGGGATGCCGCTGATCAGCAGCGCAAAGACGAAAAAAAGCCGGGAAAGCAGCGTCCCCAGGACAATCTGGCCGTTGGTCAGCGGCGTGGCCAGAAGGATGTCGTAGGTCTGGCTGTCCTTCTCCTGCGTGATGGCGCCGGCGGTGAAGATCGGGGCCAGCAGCGACACCAGAGCAAGCTGGAGGTAGCTGAGACTGACGAAGATTTCGGTGCTGGTGCGGGAGAGGCGGTCCAGGTCGCCGCCGCCAAGGTCGCCCTGGGCCAGGGCGAAGATGACCAGAAAAATCAGCAGGCCCAGGTAAGCGCAGCGCACGATCAGGTCCCGCCGCCGCTTGCCGGCCACGCTGACGACGCGCAGCAGGATCGGGTTGGCGGGGACCAGACGGTACAGATAGGCGGGGATGCCGAGCATGGGTGTGGCACAGGCGCCTGGCCTGTGTCTGGATCGTCGCGCAAAAGTTCAGACACAGGCAAGGCGCCTGTGCCACCGGCTCACTGCACCATTCCCTTGGTCAGGCGCATGAAGGCGGTCTCCAGGTTCACCTCCTCCTCGCGGAGGAGGGTGAGCTTGTACCCGCCCTGAACCAGGCGAGCCGGAATGAAGCTGTAGTCCTTCAGTCCGTCGCGCAAATGGACTTCCAAAAATTCGCCCTTGTTGGTCACTTCGATGATATTCGGGTCCTGCGACAGCACCGCGGCGGCGCTGGTCATGTTGCTGCTGACGGCCACCTGCACGACGCTGCCGGTCTTGGCCTTCTTGACGATGTCGGTCCAGGGCCCGGCGTAGAGCAACTCGCCCTGCTCGATGATTCCGACGGTATTGCACAGGTCCTGCAGCTCCGGCAGGATGTGCGAGCTGATGACGATGGTCTTGCCCATGCCCCGCAGCGTTTTCAGGAGCTCGCGGAGCTCGATGCGTGCCCGCGGGTCGAGGTTGCCCGCCGGCTCGTCCAGCAGCAGCACCTTCGGGTCGTGAAGCAGCACCCGGGCGATCGAGAGCCGCTGCTTCATCCCCCGGGAGAGGCCGTCCACGGGCGCGTCGAACTTGTACGCCAGGTCGGTCAGCTCCAGCACGTCCCCGATCACCCGCTTGCGACGGTCCCCGGTGATGTCGTAGGCGGCGGCGAAAAACTCGAGGTACTCGTGCACCACCATGTCGTCGTAGGACCCGAAGTAGTCCGGGACGTAACCGATCATCGCGCGGACCTGCCGGGCGTTGACCGGCCCGACCGACAGGCCATCGACGCGGGCCTCGCCCCAGGTCGGCTTGAGGAGCGTGGCGAGGATTTTGATGGTGGTGGTCTTGCCCGCGCCGTTGGGCCCGATGAACCCGAAGCACTCCCCCGCCTCGATCTTGAGATTGAGGTTATTCAGCGCGACGAGCTCGCCGTAGCGCTTGGTCAGGTTGATGGTTTCGATCATGGCCATAAAAACGAAGTCCTGAGGACTACTCTTCGACCGGGAGAATAAACCGCACGGTC
>JBGTBZ010000298.1:0-2089 GCA_041749155.1 Phycisphaerae bacterium | reverse complement strand
AGGCGACCGCCATGAAGATGCTCAAGGCGCGGCTCTACGACGCCGAGATGAGGAAGAAGCAGGCCGAAAGCGACAAGATCGAGGCCGCGAAGTCCGACATCAATTTCGGCAGCCAGATCCGCAACTATGTGCTGGCGCCCTACCGGTTGGTGAAGGACGTCCGCACCAAGCTCGAGCGAGGCGACGTCGATCGAGTGCTTGATGGCGACCTCGAACCTTTTATCCACGCCTATCTGGTCTACGAGAAGACCGGCAAGCTGGCGGGCGAAGACCGGGAACTCGACTGATAGATCGGGGACGGAGCCTGAACTCAGACCCCGGTTCGCGCCTCCGGTCACGCCCGCGCACCTTGGCCTGCAGGCTTCGACCCACAGATCGAACACGTAATGCAGATAGACGTTCGCCAGCAGCGGTGAAATCACCGCTCCTTGCGGCGTGCCCACCTTCGTCTCCGACCATTGCCCTTCCTCCGATACTCCGGCCCGCAGCCACTTTTGTAGCAGCCGCAAGACCCGCGTATCGGCGATGCGATGCTGGAGAAACTTCCCCATCCATTCGTGGTCCATGTTGTCAAAGAACCCTCGAATGTCGGCATCCAGCACCCAGTTCACCTTCTTTCGCGTCAGCCCCACACTCAGCGCGTCCAGCGCTTGATGCGGGTGGCGTCCGGGTCGGAAACCATACGAAAAGCCTAGAAAGTCCTCCTCATAAATCTGGTGGAGAATGGAGGCCACCGCCTGTTGAACGATCTTGTCCTCCAGCGCGGCGATCCCCAACGGACGCTGCCGCCCGTCGGCTTTCGGGATGTAGACTCTTCGCGATGGCTGCGCGCGGTACGCGCCCCGGTGCATCTGGCTGTGCAGCTCTTCGAGCCGCTCCTCCAGCCCGGCTTCGTACTCTTCCCACCTCACCCCGTCTACTCCCGGCGCCGCCGCTCGCTTTAACGCGTAGTAGCTTTCCCGCAGCAGATCGACACTGAGATGGTGGAGCAGTGCGGTGAACTGCTTCCCTTCCCGCGCCGCTTGGCGCACACGACTCAGCCCGCTCGACACGGTTTCACGACTCTGCGTCCGGCCCGCGTTAGGCTGCGCCGCGTTCTCCTCGGTCAACGGGCTTCCCTCCACAACCTCCGCCTCGGGTTGCTCCCGGCGAGCCTCGCCTTCGTTGTTCGGTTGCTTCATCGGTACTACCCCGTGGTCCGACTCCTCGGCGGCGTTCATGTGGGCCGTGCGGCTTTGGCCTTCACCCACCGGTCTGCCCTGGTTGCTGACAGACACCGCCCAGGTCTCCCGGTTCCCGTGCAGAAAGTTTCCCGGCGTGCCTGGGGTCTGCTGACCGCGCAGGGCCGGTCGAGGACTCGCGTTACCGCCCCCGCCCGTGTTGCCTTCCGCTTCGGAGCACAGCGTCGGCGCCCTGGAAGAGTTATTTCACGGCTCCATACCCAGCCCGCCGTTGCCTCTGTCAACGCTTCACCCGCGACGTCGCCACCGCCGGCGCATGACTCGAGGTCAGGATGGTTCGCTACTCCTTTCCTGTGGGGCTCTTGCATCCCCGACTTTCCGCCGTTTATCCCGGCGCTTTCGCTCCGTCCCCGATCTCTTGACGGGCTTAGAGCTGATACAACATCACGTAAATCACCACCCCCGTCACCGAAACGTACATCCACAGCGGCCATGTCCAGCGGGCAATGCGTTTGTGGCGATCGAACTGCCCACGCCAGGCGCGATAGAGCGTGATCAACGCGAGAGGCACGATCGTTGTGGCCAGAATGATGTGCGTGATCAAGATGGTGAAATAGACTGGACGAATCCAGCCTTGCCCGGTGAAAGGTACCGATCCCACGTGATAGTGGTAGATCAAGTACGAGGTGAGGAAAAGGCACGAGCAGACGAACGCCGCTGTCATCGCAAGCCTGTGGCGCTCGATCTCGCGCCGGCGAATAAAGTAATATCCGGCGGCAAGCAGGATCGTGCTGATCGAATTCAAGCAGGCGTTGAGCGCGGGCAGGTCGGTGACTTCCATGGGAGCGATCCGGGATGTTGAAGCGAGTTGAGCAGAACTTACTGTGCGCGGCGGGCCGGTCATACCC
>JBGTBZ010000297.1:0-6384 GCA_041749155.1 Phycisphaerae bacterium | reverse complement strand
CGCCAGCGCCGCCTCGGCCACGGCGGCGCGCGTTGTGTCGATGCTGAGCACAACGCCGGCATCCGCCAGGCCGCGTATCACGGGGATGACCCGACGAATCTGCTCCTGCTCGTCGACCGGGTCGCTGCCGGGCCTGGTGGACTCGCCGCCTATGTCGAGCCAGTCGGCGCCTTGCTGAATCATGCGGTGGCCGTGATCGACAGCGTCGCGGGCGCTGTAGAAACGGCCGGCGTCGCTGAAGCTGTCGGGGGTGACATTTAGAATTCCCACGATCAGCGGCCGGCGCGACGCGTCTGCGAGCCATTCCTCCATTTGGGTGAAGGTCATGCGCGCAACTTTAGCACACGGTGTGCATGCCTTCTGATTGGTGGGCGCCGGTGCTGCCGTTCGAACAGCATTACGGGCATTCCGCGGTCCAAAGTGAAGTTCAGCCGCCTCCCCGGCGCTGAAAGCGAGCGTCGCCCTCAACGGCGCGCCAGCGCTGTCGTTCCGGGCTGCGCGGATTCCCGCGGGTGAGAAGTTGCGCAACGCGCATGGAGTTTTGAGATGTGGCGAGAGATCTTGTTCTGGACGTTGCTTGGAAGCGGGCTTGCGGCCTGCCTGGCGATCGCCCGGCCGCGTGAGCCTTCGAAGTCGCCGGCATCAGCGCCGGCGGAAATCGCGGGCGAGCCGGCGGAATTGCCGCACCACAGGCAGCTTGAGGCGCCTGAGGTGTCAGGCCCACTCCCGGGGAGCAAGCTGGTTGAGCCCCTGTTTCTCGCGCCGGCTCCCCAGGAGCTTCCAATGCACCATTAACGCTCTAAAGGCCCTGAGGAAGGACGACCAAAGCCTCGATTCCGATGCAGCAGGACGGCACTGTAAACCGATAATCAGGTTGGCACGGCGTTCGCTCTGATCCTTCACATCCACGGGAAGGTTCGGCCATGTTGCGAGGCACGCTAATCTGGATCGGTTTCTGCGCCGGCATAGGCGGCATCTGGCAGATCGCCATGCTCGGCGCCCGGGTCGAAGATCGCAGCCAGGAACCCCTCGCTGCCGAAGCGCGGGCGATGCTGGCCGAGCCGTATCCGCCGAAGCGGCAGGGTGCGACGGATCTTCCACCGCACTGGTACCCCTGCGAGATTACGAGCCAGTGCGAGGAAGGGTACTGCGACCACCCCGGCGGGCGCGGGCTGCCCTGGTCGCGGTTGCGATGATGCTCGGAAAGTGCGGCGTCACTCGCTCGATCGAGCCAGAGACTTTTCGAGAACGATCATGTTGTCGGCTCGGTCGCCTTCGTAGCGGATGCCGATCACGTCGAAACCCTCGCCGATGGCAAGCTGCATCCACTCGCGCTGGCGGTTGTTCGCCTCGCCGCGGATGGCGTCGTAGCCGTGCTCAAGGGCCCAGGAATGCTCGGCATCCATGAGCTGCCGCGCGATGCCTTCGCGGCGGAAGTCAGGATGTACGGCGCCGATCCAGTGCCGGAAGAGGCCGGGGCGATCCTCGTAGCCCACCCACATGCCGACCGGCCGCTCGTTGACGCGGGCAATGAGCACCAGCGTGTTGTAATGCCCCAGGAGGCATCGCTTGAAGTATGCCAGGTCCTGCTTGGGGCGGAAAACGTCGTTGTAGACGCTCACCGCCTCCGGCAGAAGCGCTTCGTCGGCGATGATGATCTCGGCTTGGGCCAAGCTGGGTTCTCCTCTTATCATCTTACGTTGCGATCCGCCTCCGCGTTCGCGCGGGGAACGTCCGCTATCAAAAAGCACGGGAGCAAGTCCCGTGCCTCGGTTCGTGCCCGGCTTCTTAAAAGGTCGCGCAAAACGTCTGGATAATCTGGGCAGGTCAACCCGGCGCCGGTAGCGGCCCGCCGCCAAGCTGGACGTCCGGCTCGGCGCCGGTCCCTGGGGCGATGACCGCCTTCCGCTCGGGCGTTCGCTGCTTCTCCTGCTCCAGCAGGTCAGAAACCGTCGGCCGCGTGAGCTTGTCGCCGCGCATGATCCGGTCCATGTCCTCGGCATCCAGCGTCTCGTACTTGATCAGCGCCCTGGCCACCGCCTCCACCTGCTCGCGGTGAGACTCCAGGATCTGCTTGGTCACGTCGTACAACGAGTCGATCAGCTTCTTGACCTCCTCGTCGATCTTCCGCTGCGTCTCCTCCGAGTACTCCCGCGGGCCGCCGAGGTCGAAGAAGCCAGAGCGATTGTCCTCTTCGCCGTAGAAAACGAAGCCCAGCTCCTCGTTCATGCCCCATTCGGTGATCATCTTCCGGGCCACGCTCGTCGCCTGGCGGATGTCCCCGTAGGCGCCGCTGTTCACGTCGTCTGTGAACATCTCCTCGGCGATCCGCCCCCCGAAGCAGACCTTGATGAAGGCGATGCACCACCGCCGGCTCATGTTGTAGCGGTCCTTCTCCGGCAGGCTCATCGTCGCCCCGCCGTAGGGGCCGCGGGGAATGATCGTGACCTTGTGGATCGGGTCGGCGTCGTCCTCCAGCCACTGGACGACGGCGTGGCCGGCCTCGTGGTAGGCGGTGGCCTTTTTTTCCTTTTCGTCGATGACGCGGCTCTTGCGGGCGCGACCGAAGCGGACCTTGTCGCGCGACTCCTCCATGTCTTCCTGCTCGATGTAGTCCTTCTCTGCCAGCGTCGCCATCAGTGCGGCCTCGTTGATGCAGGCGGCCAGATCAGCCCCGCTGAAGCCGGGCGTGGCGCGGGCCAGGCGGGAAAGATCGACATCCGGCCCCAGCTTCACCTTGCGGGCGTGAACCTTCAGGATCTCCATCCGCCCCTTAACATCCGGCAGCGAGACCTGCACCTGGCGGTCGAAGCGGCCGGGGCGCGTCAGGGCCGGATCCAGCACGTCCACCCGGTTGGTGGAGGCGATCACGATCACCTGGTCGTTGGTCTCAAACCCGTCCATCTCCACGAGGATCGCGTTCAGCGTCTGCTCGCGCTCGTCATGCCCGCCCGACGAGAAGCCGCTGCCACGGCGGCGGCCGACGGCGTCGATCTCGTCCAGGAAGATGATGCAGGGGCTGTTTTCCTTGGCCTGCTTGAAGAGGTCGCGCACGCGGCTGGCGCCGACGCCCACGAACATCTCCACGAAATCCGAGCCGCTGATCGAGAAAAACGGCGCATCGGCCTCGCCGGCAATCGCCTTGGCCAACAGCGTCTTGCCCGTGCCCGGAGGGCCCACCAGCAGGCAGCCTCGCGGGATCCGCCCGCCCAGCCGCTGGAACTTCTTGGGGTTCTTCAGGAACTCGACGATCTCCCCAACCTCGTCCTTGGCCTCGTCCACGCCCGCCACGTCGTCGAACGTGACGTTCGTGTGCTCCTTGCTCGTGATCCGGTGACGCGAGCGGCCAAAGCTGCCCAGCATCCCCCCCGCGCCGCCGCCGGCGCGGAGCTGGCGGAACACGAAGAACCACAGGAACGCGATGATCAGGATCCACGGGATCAGCGGGATCATGTACACCAGCCAGCCGCTGGTGTTCTCCGCCTCGACGACGGTGCCGCCGCCGACCTCGCGGATGTCTCTGAGCAGGTTGTAGTCCGACGCCATTCCGTTAGGAATCTGCGTCTTGAACTTAATGATGTCCTTGTTGTTCGGATCCTTGTAGGCGTCGCGGAACTCGCCGTAGATGTCCGCCCCGTTGATCGTCAGCTCGCGGACGTTGCTGAGGCGGCTCGGGCCATCCTCGGCGGACTTGGCCTCCAACTGCTCCCAGAAAAGGCTGAAAGACACCCGTTCGTACTGATCTGCCTGGTGGTTGATCACGATCACCACCAGGACGGCCGCCACCGCCAGGATGAACCAACCCATCAGGCTGCGGCGGATGCCTAGCCCGTTGCCCCCCGGTCCGCCCGGCCGGTTGCCCGGCGGGGAGCCGCCAGGCCGGTTTCCAGAGGAGTTATTGGGCTCATCGGCCATGAAATGGTCCCTGTCAGGTGCCCGCCCCAACCCCACTCGGGAAGGCACAACAATCACAATGATACGTCACAAAGCCGGGTTGATCCATGAACACGGCCCGCCCGAGGCCCTACCACTGCATTGAATCGGCAATCGACGGGCCATCTGATGCGTATCGGTCGTACGAGCGACCCGTGTCGAAGGTTTGCCTCCCCCACGGCCGCCTACCACGCGCCACCCATGGCCTCCACGATGCCGGCGGCCAGTTCCTCAGCTGCTTCCTGTGAGGAAATGAACCCGGACTCGCCCAAAGTCGGATAGAGGGCCGCCGTCTGCTCGAAATTTTCCAGCCGGAGCAGCACTTTCCCCGTCCGAACATCCTTCCAGAGCACGTCCGCCAGCACCACGTAGAGTTGCTCATCCGGGATGGCCGAACCTGGATTCCGGGACGTGGTCCGGCGGGCGATCCGGGTAATCGTAACCTCCAGCACCGAGTCGGCCCGCGCCAGGGGTGCCGTTCGATAGGGAGTTCGAGTCTCCAGCTCCCGAATCAGGGCGCTGGTGAGCCGGGCAGTATCCGCCCGCTCGAATGTTTCGTTGGATACCGTCCCGATCGCCACCGTCTCGATGTTGTCCGGGTACAGCCCGGCCGGGCCGGCGAGACGATACCCGCAGCCGCATGCCACCAGTGCCATGGCCAGGACCGCCAGGCGACTCACGGCTGCACCTCCCCAGACGCCCCAGGCTCGGCCGCCGTCGTCGTCCCGAGCCTGCGGCGGGCCCGTTCGGCCTGTGGGGTTTCGGGGTAGCGCTCGATCACCTCCGCCAGCAGGCGGCGGCTGGCGGCGGGCTCCCCTGTTCGAGCAAAGAAGCTGGATTCCAGGACCAGCTTCTCGGCAAGCTGCTCATCGACCCAATCGATGCGCTCGTCCACCGCCATGTCGCGGGCGAGCTCGGGGTATTCGACGCGGAACTGCCGGAGCTGCGTGGCGGCATCGAGCAGGGGCGTCGGGTCGTAGCGAGGGCCCTGGTACTGAAGCAGGTTGCTGTATGCCTGCTTGAGCCGCACCGTCGGAATCGCCTGGCTGCGCGGAAAGCGGTCGATAAAGACCCCGTACGCATCCTCGGCGAAGTCGTAGTCGCCATTGGCGAAGTAGAAATCGGCCGAGCGCTTCAGGGCCAGCTCCGCCAGAGGCGAGCCTGGCAGGCGCTGCTGCACGCGGAAGAGCATCTCCAGCGCTGCCTCGTGCTGCCGCACGGGGAAGAAAAGCATCCGGTCGCTGCGGTTGCGAAGGTAACTGTCGGCAATCTCGTATTGCTTGCGTGCCGCGGCGTAGTAAAGGGAGCTGTCAGAGTGCTCGTCCATGAGTTGGTCGAGGTAGTAGAAGGCCCGGATGCGCTGGCCATCCTCGACCAGGGCGTTGGCGGCCAGCCAGAGGGAAACGTCGCGATAAGCCGCCTGCGGCTCGGACTTGAAGCGATCGACCAGGATCTTGAAGGCCCGCCGGCCGTCTCCGGAGTCCACCAGGTCGGCCGCGCGGCGCAGGGCCAGGTCCTGGACGTTCTCCTGCTCCAGGAGATGGGCATTGCCGCGGGTCTCGACGCCGCCGCTGAGACCGCGGCACCCCGCGAGGGCGAAGGCCAGTCCAAGCGACACTAAAACCACGCACGCCTTGGTCATGAGCGACGCATCCTAGCCCCTGCTCGATCCGTGACCAAAACCGCCGAATCCCGCCGACTCAAGCCGCCGCTGCCGCAGCCGAGGGAGGCGTGGCGGCCGGCGCGGCGGCGGGGAGGCTCAACTGCTCGCGCATGTGATCGGCGCGGACTGCCAGATCGGCCAGTTCCTTGTGCCGGCGTTCCAGCGGGGCCAGCAGCGACTGCATCCACTCAACCGTCTGAGCCGCCAGCGATGTTTCCGGATGTTCCGCCTCGCTGCGCAGCATCCTGCGACGCCAGGCCGCGACGCCGCGGTACGTAGAGTAGCGCAGCACCGCCCACAGCACCACGAGGTACATCAGCACGAAGCCCACGTTCACCAGCAGCATTTCCGCGCTCAGCATCGAGACAACCTGCCGCAGCAACTGCCCAAGCTGGAACGTCCCCAGGTTCACCGCCGCCGCCGCCAGTGGCTGAAGCAGGATGAACCACACCGCGGCGCCCACAGTGAGAAGCCAGCGCCAGGGCGCCAGCCACACCGGCGGACGGAACTTTTCCGAGACCGTCGCACGCTGAGCGTCAAGTGCGCCCTGCAGCCTCCGCCGCAGGTCGGCGGCGGCGCTCTCGGCCTCGGCGGACTCCCACAGCCGTCGATGAGCGTAGAGCGGCCCGAACTCGGCGTAAGCGTTGTTAAACTGCGCGAAGACGATCTGAACGCTCCTGGCGATGGAGCGACCGCGCTCGGCAAGATACATGTCCAGGGTCATCGTCTCTCCGCCCGCCGGGGCGAGGTTGCGGCGGACCAGGCTGATGACCGGGGCGGCGATCGCG
>JBGTBZ010000296.1:0-6557 GCA_041749155.1 Phycisphaerae bacterium | reverse complement strand
CGGCCCCGGACGGACCGTCGTCCTCGACAGGCGGACGCGGGGTCCCCTCCGCCCGCTGCGCGGCAGCGATCTCCTCGGTTTCCCTCGATTTCCTCTGCATGGACCGGGATACTAGGCAACCGCAGCGGCATCCAGCCGCGTAAGCGCCGGCTGAACCGGTTGACAACACAACCCAAACCGCCGACAACTCAAACACGGCCCGCACGCTTCGACTCACCCCTCACCATGCCCCAACTCACCCTGATCATCGGCCTTCTTCTCACACTACTCGGCATCGGGGGGTACCTGCTGGGCTTTGCCTCTGGCGCGGAGGATGCGAGCTGGACCGCGCTTATTCCCGCCTTTGCGGGCGTACCGATCCTCCTTTGCGGCTTACTTGCCATGCGCAACGAGCCAATGCGCAAGCATGCCATGCACGTCGCCGTGGCGGTGGCGCTGCTCGGGTTCCTGGCCTCGCTGGGCGGTCTCTTTGGCCGGATTCTGAACCCGGACGTCTCCAGCAGCCTCCTGGCGAAGGCCAGCGTGTTCGGCATGCTGGGCCTGTGCCTTTGGCTCGTAATCGCAGGGGTCATGTCCTTCATCCAAGCCCGCCGCGGGCGTGTCATGGGGGCGTGAGCCCCTCGGAATGTGCCAGGACACAATTCGAGGGTCGGCGAAGTGTGCCACGTGGCACACTAATGGCGGTCAATATGTCCGCATCAGCTCGCGCAGCAGGACGGTCGCAAAACTGCCCGCAGGCAGCGTAAAAGCCACTGTGATGTGCCCGCCGTGCTCATCGGTGCCCGCGGCGAGGGTCGTCTGCGACGGTTTGACGCGGAGGGGGCGGCGTGCACCGGTTTGCATCGAAAAGTCTCCCGGGCGCATGCCAAGTGCCGCCGCGGCGCGCTCTTCGGCCTCCGCCACGTCACCGTCGGGCTGCTTCATCTTCTTGCCGAACATCGGCCCCGTCGGGCTGATCTCCCACCGGGCGCACCGCGGCTGCTCAGCCGCCAAGTCCTTTACCACGAACATTCCGCCGGTCCGGAGCTCGTCCAGGTGCTTCACGGCGACATCGCCCGGCCGCATGCTGGCCAGCGCCCCCTGGGCCACGCGCTCAGAAAGCACACGATTGAACACCGCCGACTGCGCCGCGGAGATGTAGAACCAGCGCGTGGTCTTGTCCACCGCCATGGCGGCCTTGCGCGCATCGCCAGACTTGGCCAGCACATCTAGGACGCGCCGCTCGGTCGCCACGTTCCCCGGCCACGCCGCCAGTGCTGCGGTAAGCTGGCCGGCGTCGTATAACCGGCGCGCTTCAGCTACGTCGGGGCGATGGTCCGGTCCGCCAAGTAGCAGGTCGCAGAACTGCTCGTGCTCACCGCGCACCAGGGAAAGACCAAGCTCGTCTGTCGACCGGTCGGGATCGACGCCGAATCGCTGTTCACCGTAGTAGTTCGGCAGGCCATGCGCTGCAAGCTCGTCGAGCGCAGGCCGCAGGCGCACCACGTCCCCCGGATTCACTTCGCGGATCTTGAGCGCGAACCGGTTGCCGGCAAGGTGTCCCACCTTCAGCTTGTTCACGTGCCGTGCCGCCCAGTGCGGGAAGACATCACGCGCTTTCATGGTCATCACGCGCTCTTCATTGATCCCGCCTTCGGCGGGAACGCTGAACATCTGACGCGTAATGGCATGCCGATCCTTCAGGCCCGCGTACCCGACGTTTCGCGGCGCAATCCCCAGCGCCTGCGCGATGCGGCGGATCGCCTCGCGCGTGGTAATTCCCACCTTCTGGGCCTCGAAGAAGACGTGTCCTCCCTCGCCCGAAGGCTCGTAAATGGGGACCTCCTGCACGAAAAAGTCCTCCGGTCGATTGCGGATGATCCCGCCGACGCCGCGGAAGTCGCGAAGGGCATAGGCCAGTGGGTCGCAATCCGCCATGCTGCGGAGTGTAGGTGACGCGGTGCGATGACAGGTATTCACGCCGCCTGGTCGGCATCGCCGTTGAGGTGGATAGCGGGTACGTAGCGGCGGATGGTCTCGTAGACGCCATGATCGTCATTGCTGGGGGCGATCCAGTGACTGATAGCCTTTGCCTCATCGCACCCATTGGCGACGCAGACGGCGACGCCGCTGGCGCGGAGCATGTCGACGTCGTTGAGTGCATCCCCCACGCCCAGTGTGTGCTCGATTGGAATTCCGTAGTGCCGGGCGACCAGCCGCAGCGCCACGTCCTTGCCCGCCTGGTTACTCATCACCTGCACAAGATCCGGATCGGCATGCACCACCTTCACCGCATGGCCGTACTGCTCGCGCAAGGCCTCGCGGATGTGTGCCACCTTTCGCGGCTCCGCCAGGAACATCAGCTTGGTGGCGGAGAGCCGCGCCCAGTGACTCACAGGCGCAACAACATCCGGCTTGAACATCCGGCCTGTCACCGTCGTGCGGTACGGGTCGTGCCGGTCCGTGTACCAGCGGTCCACGATCTCCACCGCCACCTGGACATCCGGGATAAGGTCGCGTCCGAGCTTCACCTGCTCGTAGACCAGCTCACCGGGCATCGGCCAGTGGTACACGCTGCGGTTGGTCCGGGGATCCCAGACCAGTGCGCCGTTGTAGTTGATCTGCCAGGTGTCGAGCCCCAGGCCCTCGTAAATGGCCTTGCAGGACCGCGGCGGGCGGGCGCTGGCAAGCACGACACGGATGCCATGTTCCGGCAGGGCCTTGAGGGCCCGCACCGTACGCCCGCTGATGCGCTTGCGCGAGTCCAGGAGCGTGCCGTCCAGATCCAGGGCAATGAGGCGGACGACCGGCTCGCGCCGCCGGCGGCGGAGCGGCAGGTGTTGGGTCAGGCGGCGCAACCAGCCGAGCATCCGTGCTCCACTTGTAGGAGGTCGCCCCGGCCCGGGAAAGCCGCGGCGCGGGTTACGGAGGGGCAAGTATTGCGGATCACAGGCAAAAGTCACGCGCGGCGGCCTCACTCAAGAATCGGTGGATATTGCTTCCATTGGCCTTCCAAAGCCCTGACTTGAGCCGCCGCGGCAATGGAGCGGGCCGGGCCGGTATATCGGGCGTCGTGGAGGGCCCTAAAGCCGCTCCAGCCGCCTTGAATGCAGCAGGACGAGGTAGGAAGCGACAGGGGCCTGGCCCGTGATCTGCGCCAGAGCCGCCCCATACCGCTCCAGTTGAACGCGGTGCCTGTCCAGCAGGCGGGACAGGGCAGTGGCATCCATCGGGTCCACTCGATCGGTCTTGTAATCGGCGACCACAATGCCCTCCGGCAGCGGTATGACCACGTCGATCTGTCCGCGGAGGAGAATGCGGTCCATCGGGCCGTCTTCAACACCTTGCCAGGAAGGCTCGATCACCGCCGGGCGTGCCGGCACGCGGACAGGCAACTCGCGCAGGAGACGGTCGTGCCATGCCCGTAAGAGTTTGCCCAGTTCCGTCTGCCCCAGCCACGCGATGGCGGCGGCATCGACAAGCCTGGCCATCGGTGCGGCGAGCTGGCGCCGGACGACCATCTCGTCGATCTGATCGCGTACCGCGGCCTCGCTTTGCGCCTCACGGAAGTCGAGGTGACGCAAGGCGATGTGAGTTGCCGTTCCTATGTCGGTGGCGGACGCGGTCGCCTCCGACTCGAGGAAAGCAGGTGCGGCCAGAATGCGGGTTGTGGAGGTGCCGGCCCGCGCTTCTTCGCGGGCCCTTGGAGTCGGAAGCAGCTCATCCTTCAGGCTGGTCACGCCGACTGCCGCGCGGAGCTGCGTGAAAGGCGCGAAGTGATAGCGCGTGGTGATGCGGGCGATCGCAGCGCGGGCGGCCTCACCAGGCTCGGGCAATCCGTCCAGTGGCTGGAGCTTGATGATCCGATCAGGCACCGGCAGCGCCTTTGCCCGCTGCGTGTAGCGCTCCGACTCGGGATCGATGCGGGCGGCGGGAACGATCCGAGTCTCGAAGAGGTCTGTGTTGCCGGCGATCGACTGCCCAAGCCATTCCAGGTAACTCTGGCACCTCAGGACCTGCGTCGCCGGCATCGGATCCGTACCAGCGCCCCGGCGCCAGCGGGCGATGTCGCGCGTTGGATCCTTCTTGGCCGTCCCCACGCAGATCAGGTGCTCCCGGGCGCGGGTCATGGCGACATAAAGGACCCGCAGCTCCTCCGCCAAATTGGCGCGCCTGATCCATCGCCTGGCCAGCTCGTGCACCATGCTGGGATAGCGGATCTGCTTCGCCCCGTCCACGGCCTGCATCGCCAGGTGCATCCTGCGATCGATCAGTACCTGGCCGTATGCATCGCGCAGATTGTGGGCCTTGCCGCAGTCGGCCAGGAAAACGACCGGAAACTCCAGCCCCTTCGACGCGTGGATGCTCATCACGCGAACGACGTTGTCGGCCTCCGAGAGCGTTGGCGGCTGCCCAACCTCGCCCGCGTCGTCCAGGGACTTGAGGAACTCCATGAATGCTCCCAGCCCCTGTCGCTGGAACGAATCGAACTGCCCGGCCCGGCGGTGCAGCTCCAACAGGTTCGCCACGCGCTGCTCGCCGTCGTGCAAGCCCGCCGCATAGGCCAGCAAGCCCGCCTCCTCATATACCCGCCAGATCAGCTCCGCGAGGGGGCGGCGGTGGGCAAAGTGGCGCAAAGTGTCGAGCTGATCCAGCAGATACCGGAGACGGGCGCCGATGGCGTCATCCTGGTACTGCGCGTACTTGAATACCGCCTCGAAGAAGGGCATCTCCTTGCCATAAATCAGCCGAACCCGCGCCAGGACGTCTTCCGCATCCGGCAGGTCCACCAGAGGCGAGCGCAATACCGCCGCCAGCGGGATGTCCTGGCGGCGGTTGTCCAGCACGTGGAGCAGGCTGATGATGTCCTGCACCTCCGTGGAGCCGAAGAAGCCCGTCCCGATCTCGCTGAAGCAGGGCACGCCATATTTGCGCAGTACCCGCGCGAACCGCTCGCTGTTGTGCTTCCGAGCCCGCAGCAGCACCGCGGCGTGGCGGTATGTGAAGGGCTCCGGCTCGCCGCGCTCGTTCAGGACAGTGCGGCCCGCAGAAATCAGCTCCGCGATGCGCTCGGCGATGACCGTTGCTTCGCGCTCAATGCGGTCTGCCTCGCGGGCCTCCTCCTCGACCTCCGCGGCCACCGGATCAAGTTCCTCCTCGTCGTCAGAGACCTCACTTACGAAGCCGGGAGGCTCCAGCACATGGATTTCGACGGGTGCCCCCGGAAAGCCATGTTCAGGAACCGGCGGGTAGCCCTCGTTGGGATTCAGCGCATGCTTCAGGGCGTAGTCGATCTCCAGGGCCTCTTTGTCGCTCATGAGACGGCTGAAGACCGCGTTAATTGCCTCCAGCAGGGGTGCGCGGCTGCGAAAGTTCGTCTGGAGATCGATGCGGCCGAGATGACCCTGTCCGTTCTGCTCCGCCAGCTCCGCCTCGTCAGCGCGTCCCATGAACATCGCGGGCTCAGCCAGGCGGAACCGATAAATGCTCTGCTTGACGTCGCCGACCGCAAAGAGGTTGCTCCGCCAGGCGGCGCGCTGCTCCTCTGGAGCTTGCTCGCGGCTAAGCAGGCGCAAAAGCAAGTCCTGGATCTCGTTGATGTCCTGAAACTCATCGACCAGCACATGCTGAAATTGCCGCTGGTAGAACACGGCGATGTCACTGGGAAAGTGCTGGTCCGGCCGCGACGGATCGTGCAGCAGTAGCTGCAGCGTTTTGCGCTCCAGGTCTGAGAAGTCCAGCGACCTCAGTTCCGCCTTTGCCCGTGCGTATTCCGCCTGAAACGCCTGCACGAGCGACAGGAACTGCTGCGTCGGCTCCAGCACGCGCCGCATACCTTCGATCCACTCGCCCGCGGTGAACCGCAGCAGGGCCGCGACGTCGCGATCCCGCACCTGCCTCTTCCACCCGTTGATTTCGCTCTGAAGCTGCTCCTGCTCGCTGCTACGCAAGTCCGGCGGCACCGTCGGCAACCGGCCGGACGCATCGCGGTAAGCGGCCAGCGACCTGCTGATGCCGTCGAGGTCACCTTGGGCTCCCAGCGCAGCCCACTCCTTCGCGGGGCCAATTAGAAACTCCTCGATATGACGGGCGTACTTCGTCAACCCCTGTGAACATGCCTCCGCTCGCAAGCGCTGCGCCTCGTTAACCAGCTCCGCCGTCTCGCTGCGCACCAGGCGAAGCAGGTCCCTGCCCAGCACGCTCTGCTCCAGAGGCCGCGACGCCGCCTCGTGCACGTCCTCAACCGCGAGCTTTCGCCACTGACAGGGATCGGCAAGGCTGTTCTGGAGCTCATGGCACGCAATCACCCGCCCGATCAGTCGCTCGTCGTAACCGTCAGCGTACAGATCGACCAGGTCCAGGAAGCCCGCCTCGCCCTCAAGGTACCGCCGGTCGAGCACCGTCCGCGCCGCCTGACGCTTCAGCAGGCGTGCCTGGTCCTCGTCCAGCACCGAAAACTGCGGATCCACACCCGCGGCATGGAAGTGCCGCCGAACGATCGCGGCGCAGAAGCTCGAGAGTGTGCTGATCGCCGCCCGGGGGAGCAGGGCGATTTCACGGCTCAGCCGGGCCGCCGC
>JBGTBZ010000295.1:0-1762 GCA_041749155.1 Phycisphaerae bacterium | reverse complement strand
GAGGGCGCGGAAGCGCCCCAGTTCGGCCTCGAAGTCCTGTGGCGGCACGTCCAGCTTGTCGTAGCGGATGTTCTCGCCGGTCTGCGCGGCGAAGCGGGCGTGAATGAACGGAGAGCGGCTGTGGCTGATGGGGTGGCCCATCACCGCGTAGACGTCGGGCGCGTACACGTCGGACGTGCTTCTGCGCGCGCGCGCGGCGTCCTCAACCAGGGCGAGGGATCCCTTGCAATCCACCCTTGAGGACGTAGCAGTCGAAGCCTTGCTCGCTGAGCAGATACGCCGCCGCGGAACTGCGCCGCCCGGTCTCGCAGTAGCAGATGTAGGTCTTGCTCCTGTCCAGCGCCTCGCTCTTCAACCGCAGCATGAACAGCGGCACGTTCATGCTGCCCTTGATGCTGCCGGCCTTGTGCTCGCTCTCCATGCGCACGTCCATCAGCACGGCACCCTTCTTCACCATCTCCTTCGCCTGCTCGAGGTCGACCTCGTTGAGGATGGGCGCCTTGAGCAACTCTTCGAAGTCGTCCTTCGACAGCCGCATGAGCAGGCCGTCGGTCTCCATCGTGATGGTGGCGTTGCGCTTGGATGCGGACAGCAAGGCCTCCTCCCCGAAGGCGTCGCCGTCCGACAGGTGGGCCAGCGTCACGCTCGCGCCGTTCGCGGACTCGCGGGTGACCTTGCAGCGGCCGCGACTGATGATGTAGTAGAAATCCCCGTCGTCGCCCTGGCTGATCACTGCCTGTCCGGCCTTGACCGGGAGTTCCTGCAGGCGCATGAACATGTGCTGGATGTTCGCCGGCGGGATGCGCAGGAAGGCCTTGGACTGCAGGATGCGCGTCATCCAGTCGCTGCTCTCGTCATAGTCATCGCCCTCCGAGACCTCGGCTACCTCGATGCCGGAGAGCTGATCCCAGGTGAGCAGGATGTCGAGCAGATCGCTGTCGATGCGCGTGACGGAGACGTTGTTGCGGGCTTTTGCGGTGACCTGGCGCGGCTGCTGGTTGGCAATGGCGTGCCTGGCCTCGGGCGAACCACCCCTGACCACGCTCGCCTTGCCGTCGTCGCTGATCAGCTCGACTTCGCCGGACAGCACATAGATGGCCTTGCGATCCGCGTCACCCTTCTTGAACAGCAGCCGCCCAGCGGCGACTTCCTCGACCAAGGCCTTGCCGGCGAGTTCCTGGAAGTTCTCTGCGTTCAGGGACTGGGCAGGAATCAGGCTCTTCAGGACCGCCTTGTCAACGAACTGTCGGGCTTGTGCCATGATCCTGAAGGAGTTTTGGACGATAATGAGCGGTGGGCGCGCGGCCTTCCATTGTATTCTGGAGCGCTTCGATTTGGATAGTCCTCGTTCATTTGATTCTAACCGCAATCGCCACCGCGCAAGCACTCGCAGAGCACGGCGCTGCTGCGCGCTCCCAGCCACCGCAGCGACCCATTCGGGTCGACCCCGCCGCAGGAGATGCCAATGAATCGCCCTTCCATCGACGAGATCGCACGCCGCGTGCTGGACGCACTACCCCGCGGCCTGTCCGACGCGGACGCTGATCTGCGACGCAACCTGCGCGCCGGCATATCCGGCGTGCTGTCACGCATGGATCTGGTCACGCGCGAGGAATTCGATGCCCAGAGCCGTGTCCTGGCGCGGACCCGGGAGAAGCTGGAAATGCTCGAGCGCAAGGTGAGCGACCTCGAGGCGCGGGCGCAGGAGCGCACGGCGACGTCGGGAAATGCAGGCGACTGACCGATGATATAGTCAACGACG
>JBGTBZ010000294.1:0-1999 GCA_041749155.1 Phycisphaerae bacterium | reverse complement strand
GCAGCTTCTCGAACTTCTTTTGCGCGGCTGCGATGCGCTGCTCGAGCGCCGCGAGCTCGGCGCGCTGCTCCGGAACCGGCGCTGGGATCATCGGCGGAGAGTTGCCGAACTTGAAGGCCTTGCCGCGCTCGGGAATGTTGTTGAAATACGCGAAGAACTGGTAGAACTCTTTCTGCGAAAGCGGATCGTACTTGTGGTCGTGGCAACGCGCGCAGCCCAGGGTCAGGCCGAGAAACACCGTGGACGTTGTTTCGACGCGGTCCACAACATATTCAACGGCGTATTCCTCCGCGACGATGCCGCCCTCTCCGTTGCCGCGGTGGTTGCGATTGAACCCCGTGGCGATCCTCTGCTCCAGCGTTGGGTTCGGCAACAGGTCGCCGGCGATCTGCTCGAGGGCGAACTGATCAAAGGGCATGTTCTTGTTGAAGGCGTCGATCACCCAATCGCGCCATCGCCACATGTCCCGGTCCGCGTCGGTCTGATAGCCGTTGGTGTCGGCGTAGCGGGCGGCGTCGAGCCAGCGAATCGACATTCGCTCGCCATAGCGCGGCGACTTCAGGAGCCGGTCCACGACCTTTTCGTAGGCGTTCGAGGAGCGGTCCTTCAAAAACGCGTCGATCTCCGCGATGGTGGGAGGCAGGCCGGTGAGGTCGAGCGTGACACGCCGGATCAGCGCAGCGCGCTCGGCTTCCGGGGACGGCTGCAACCCCTCGCGCTCCAAGCGTTCGAGCACGAAGTGGTCGAGGCCGTTGCGCGGCCAGGCGGCGTTCTTTACATCAGGAAGCGCGCGACGCTTCGGGGGGATGAAAGACCAGTGCTTCTGCCACTGCGCTCCCTGCTCGACCCAGCGAGTCAGAAGATCGATCTCGCGCCCGGTCAGCTTTTCGCGGCCCATATAGGCCGGCGGCATGCGGCGAACGGCATCCTCGGAGGTGATACGTTGAATGAGTTCGCTCTGGGCGGGGTCTCCCGGCACGATCGCCCGGCCCCCGGCGCCGAGATCGAGCATCGCGCCGGCTTCGGTATCGAAGCGCAACTTCGACGTGCGGTTGGCCTCGTCGGGGCCGTGGCAGGCGTAGCATTTGTCGGAAAGAATCGGCCGCACGTCACGGTTGAATTCGACCGTCGAGGCGTTGTCCGCAGCGGCCAAGGGCCAAGCGAGAAGCAGCAGGCCGGTAAGCAACAGCCTATCGCAGAAGTGCCGTTTGCCGAATTTCAAACCCATAATGGAAGCCGCGTCCTATTTGCGCGGGCAACGCGGCAGGTCTATGCTGTCAGCAACGTTGCCCTGCTGCAGCCTTGCGCCAAGCGCCTCCCAGGAAGCCCATGGGAAGCGCCTGGGTGATGATTCCCGGGGTCTCTATTTTGCAGGCGCAGCTACTAGCAGTCAGTATACCCCCAGTCGCCTCGCGAAGGGCCCTTAAAATGCGATCCTGGCAATTGGATGGAGCAGGCAATGCGATACACTGTTCGCCGGGGTGCACAAGGAAATGACTCAAGACAAACATGATGGTCCCCGTAGCGTCTCCCGCCGCAAAATGCTGGGCGCACTTTCCGTCAGCGGCGCCGGCGTGGCATTGGCAGGGCATCTCCCCGCATACGCGATGCAGGCGGCGAGCGTGGCCGAAGCACCCTCGTTGGCGGCGTTCAACCGGTTCCCACGCATGGTCCAGGAATTCTTCGTGAAACGCGTGGGCGAGGCGCACGAGCAACGCCTGAAGAGGCTGGAGAAACTGAGCACGAAGGCGGACGCGGAAGCCTATATCAGAATCGTCCGTGAGAAGATTCACGAATCCTTCGGACCCTTTCCGGAGAAGACGCCGCTCAATCCCCGTGTGACGAAGATCGTGCAGCGGGACGCCTACAAGATCGAGAATGTGATCTTTGAAAGCCGGCCGGGGTTCTTGGTGTCGGCGAACCTCTACATCCCCAAGGGGCGGAACTTCCCGCTTCCGGGTGTGGTGGGCACCTGCGGGCATTCGGTCAACGGCAAGGC
>JBGTBZ010000293.1:0-2810 GCA_041749155.1 Phycisphaerae bacterium | reverse complement strand
CGGTAACAAGATTGGCGTTTGACATGGGCGACATGGGGACTCCCGGATGGTTCCGTGACGTGTTTTTCGATCGGAGCCTTGGTGTGCTCGGGCTGCTGGCAACGCCTGTCAGGGCTTGGTGACCGGGGTCGGGCAGTACGGGCTCTCCGTCGAAGTTCTGCTGGTATCTCCTTGGGTTACTCGTGTCGCTCTGGCGTACTGCAGCGACACAATCCGATTCGACTTGATCTGGGACCAGCCTTAGAACCGCGCTTTCCTGCCAGTGGCCGATAAGGTTGCCGGGCTTGACGCCCGTGCTGCCATTTGGGGTGGCACCGAGTTATCGGGAACCGCAAAAACTTGACGAAACCGCGAACGTCGACTTCTCGGACCGTCGGTGGCGGCTACGCACGGCGTCCGGCCGGCAGCCTCTCACTCGCTTGTCTCGAGCAGCGCACCCGGCTTGCCGAGCACAAGGGAGACGCGATGCCCGTCCCGGGCCAGGATCACCCGCGCCGGCTCTATCGCGATGACCGTGAATGATCCGCGCTCGCCTCCCGGGATTGTCCCGCCGACGCCGACCAGCTTCTCGCCGATCAGGGCGCTGGATTCCGGGGCGATCACGATGCTGGTAACAACCAGCGACCCTGCATCCCGCAGGACAGCCTCCCCAAGGCTGCGGCGGTACTGCTCCCGGTCGGCCCGCGAGGCAAGCGCCCGCTCGAGCTGACGCCAGAACAGGCCATCCTCCTCCGAGTCAGCGGCGGCCTTGGGCGCCGTCACCTGGCTGGGGCTGGGCTGGGTGAGGCGGCTGGCGAACAGGTTGCGCGAGACATGCGGCACCGGCTGATTCGACCAGGCGCTAACGAGCTGGGCGCTTCGCCCAATATCCGGCGCCACCGGCAGGGACCGGTCGTCCGGCCGATCCTCCGCCCCCCCATCCGCCGCGGCGGGGCTGGGGGCGGAGCCGAGGTAGCGGAAAGCCAGGGCCGTCAGGACCACGATAAGCACGCCCAGAACCACGCTGCGCTTCGGGTCCCGGCGGAGGGTATCTGCAAGGCTGCCAAGCTGCTTGTTCATTGCGAATAGCCCTCCCTGGCAACCGGCTCCGCAGCCTCGTAGAAGGCATGCAGCAGCAGTTCGACCGTCACCTCGCCAACCGGGGGCGCGGTATTGGCCTGTGCCGCGGGCTTCTGGCGGATTCGCAGCTCCTGCACCCGCAGCGGCTGCTCCATCTGCTCGCAGCGCCGGATGAAGCTGTAGACGTTCTCGAAGTTCCCTTCGAATGTCAGAAGGACCGGCAAAATGCCCAGCGTCCCGTCGAACATCTCCTGCCGCGGTTCGCACCGCAGGTCGCGCAGCTGTAACTGCTGGCCGAGTTGAGAGGTGTGGCCGATCAGCTCGTTGAGCGGCGACGCTGCGGGAAAGGGCTTGAAGCTCGCCAAATCGCGCTCCAGCCGCGCCGACGTGACCCGCATCTGTGGCAGAAGGCTGCTGCGCTCACGATCGGTCCTGAGCTTGCGCGCGTCGTTGTCGATACGCTTATGAAGCTGCGAGAGGGTCGCTACACTGGGAAAGTAGACGAGCATCAGAAAGGCCAGGCCCGCCGCCACGGCGGCGCCGGCAAGCTGTTTCTGACGCCGAAGGTCGGACGCCGCCTGGTCCTTGAGGCGGGCCACTTCCGGCAGGTCGACATCGCACACTTCGCCGAGAACGGCCGTATCGTCGGGCGACTCGTGGGCGGACGAAGGAACTTGTGGCGTAACAGGCTTCATGATGCTGCCCTGACCTCTGAGAAGGCTCCGCCGCCGGGGGCGAGGTCCACATGAAACGTCATCTCGAACAGCACCACGGGACGGTCCAGGATGGCGGTGGCACGCACGGTGCCCACTTTCACTTCCCGCAGCAGCGGCTGGCCCTGAAGTCGTGAACTGAAGTCAGTCGCATTCTTGGAGTTCTCGGTATAGCCGACGAGGGTAAATCGCATTCGCCGCACCGTCGCATGCTGGGAATTACGGCCGGGCAGCCGCTGTTCCTCGAGCCGGACATCCAGCGTCGTGAGGGAAATGTCCTCCGACATTGCGGCGTCCACCATGCCCAGCACGCGCGATACCTCCAGGGGAAGGCCCATCCGCGACACAAGCTGGGCACGCCGGATCAGGCCATCCAGTCCTGCCTCCTCCACGACCAGTTCCGAGAGCTGAGCGTCGGTCATCCGCCGCTGCTCGACGAGGCTTGCCAGTTCCACCTGGCTGGCCTCTTCGTTGGCCCTTCGCCAGACCAGCACTCCGACGAGAATGACGACAAGCACGCCTGTAGCCCAGGCCTGAAGCATGAGACGCCGGCGGCGGCGAAGCAGGACCGGGTACCACCTGGGCAGCAGATCCACCTCGACCATGGGCGGAAGGTCACCCTCTTCAGGAGGCTTTGGGGCCTCGATCGCGTTGGAAGACCCGAGAGAAGAGCTAGACACGCTGCACCTCCTCCCCCGCCGCCATCGGGCGGCGGCGCCGGACGGGCTCCTCGGCGGCTGTCGTAGGCGGATTCGCGGCGCCGAGCTCGATTTCGGGCTCCACAAGGTCGTCGGCGACCGCCTGGACGCTGCGGCTGAGCCCCGCCCGTCCCGCCAGCCCCGGCGGAGCGAAGCGCAGGCTTAACCCCAAGGCGGTGGTCCACTCTTCGGGAAACTGCTCGAGAACCGCTGCAAGGTCTTGCGAATACTTCAGATCCATGAGCGGCCGGCGAGGCTCCGCCGTCACCGGGAGGGCCGCCCCCAGCGTCTGGCAAAGACGCGGATCCGCGGCGGCGGTGCCGCAGAGGAGCACGCGGTC
>JBGTBZ010000292.1:0-1748 GCA_041749155.1 Phycisphaerae bacterium | reverse complement strand
TCAAGATGCACTCGCCGCGCGCGCTCACGGGTGCCACGGCTTCACCCGAAGGGGAAGCCGTGCCACTGGCCAGCTCCCGCTCCGCCGCCGCCAGCGCCGAAAGGGCAATGCCGCCCAGCTCCGGCACGCCCTCGTCGTAGACCTCCTGGATGCTGCTGCCGGGCAGGTAATCGTGGAACTGCGCGAAGCAGACGCGCTTCCACGCGTGAGCCTCGATCGGCCCGGCCCCGAGCACGCAGCGGACCGCCTCATGCACCTGAAGCCCCCGCTCGGCGGCGCGGTAGGCGCTCTTGAGGTGCGCGTGCGTCGTCTGCACGCCGCGGTGATACTCCAGGTACATCTCGCCGCGCCACGCCGGCAACTCGCCCTTCACCTTCGCCAGGCGGTCGAAGAAGCCTTCGATGGTGCCCCATTCGCAGCGCGGCAGCGTCGCCAGATCCGCCATGCGCCGGGCCCGCACGCACATGCTCTCGCTGGGCCCGCCGCCCCCGTCGCCCCAGCCGGTCGCGGCGAGGGGTGCGTGGAAAACGCCCGCCTGGCGCTGGTTGTCCGCGGCGTAGCGCATCTCCCGCGGAGTGGCGGACATGTTGTAGCTGTCGAAGGCGATGAAGGCGACGACGCTGCTGCCGTCGGGCCCGAGCCAGCGGAAGGCGCTGTGCGGGAAGCGCGTCGCCCCGCTCCAGTGCATCTTCGTCGTATAGAAATACGGCACGCCCATTCCCGACAGGATCGCCGGCAGCGCGCCCGAGTAGCCGAAGACGTCCGGCAGCCAGAGTACCCTCGATCCCTCGCTGCGGAGATCGTCGAACCCTGCCTGCCCGAGCGCCACCGCCCGCACCAGCGCCTCGCCGCAGGGGATCTGCGTGTCGCTCTCGACGTACATTGCCCCCGTCGGCTCCCAGTTGCCCTTCTTGATGCGCTGGCGAATGCGCCCCATGAGCTCGGGCGAGCGGCGATCTACCGCCTCGTAGCTGGCGGGCTGGCTGTAGCCGAAGTGCAGCTCCGGGTAGCGCTCCATCAGGCTGGTGACGGTGGCGAAGCTGTGGACCGCCTTGAAGTCCGCGATGCGCTCGGGCCACTTCCAGACCAGGTCGATGTGCGCATGCCCCGTCAGCACCGCCTTCATCGCCCACGGCTCGGCGGGGAACTCCTTGAAGATCTTCGCAGTCTCCTTGCGCATGGCGGGCAGGCCGTCCTGCTCCAGGGCGTTCACAGCATCCGTCAGGCGATGCAGGAGCTTGCGCAGCAGCGGCGGGGCGACCTCCAGCGGCGCGCGAAAGCCCCCGCCGGCAAAGAGGGCGTTCACCCCGCCGGTCGGGTCCGCCGGGTCGTACGGGCGAGGCAGCACCTGCCGGTACAGCAGCTTGCAGAGGTCGATCAGCACATCCAGGTCGTGCCAGGCCGCCCAGGCGTCGTCGTTGCGCGTGGCGAGGAAGGCGCCCTCGAACACGCTCCCGCGGTCGCTTATGCCCGATGGCTCGCCGGTCACCCAGATGCCCGTGCGGCAGCAGATCGACTCGACCACGATTTCTTGCGCGCCATCCGGCAGCGGGGCGTAATGGTGGGCGGGGTCGATGCCGTAGGTCGGCGTCCAGGCCGCGCCATCCTTCGCGTAGACCGTCGCCTCGGCCTGGTCCCTCCAGCGGAGATAGCGACCCTTCAGGCCCTTGGGAAGGGCCAGCCGCCACCAGCACTGCTGCCACTTGCGGCCCCACGTGTGCGGCAGGCGGGCGTTGTCGACCGGCGCG
>JBGTBZ010000291.1:0-2028 GCA_041749155.1 Phycisphaerae bacterium | reverse complement strand
AACCCCGGCGGCGGGGGTGGTTTGCCGCAATTGCCAGGCGGCCTGACGCCGGGCGGCCAATAACGCACAAGCCGCCGCGGGAGGGCCTTGCCCGTTAGAATGCCCGCGGCGCTTCAGCGCCACGCGGCGGGGGCCGCTCTCTCAGGAATCCAGCGATCTTGATGACACGACCTCCGCCGACCTCCGCCGCGGGCGCTCTGACTGACTCGGCGAATCCCGCGCCCGCACCGCCCCCCACCCCGCGTGGTCGGGCCGCGATCGTCCGGCTGGTCCTGTGGGTCATCATGTCGGCGGGCCTCGTGCTCGGCCTTCCCGCCTGGTTCTACATGGTCCGCGACGGGCGGATACTCCAGCGCCTCGATCTGCTGCATACCGGCTGGATGGCCCTTGCCGCCGCCTGCCTCGGGCTCTGGATGCTGCTCCTGACGACCCCGCGCCAGGCGATCCGCCTTTCCCCGCGGCTCGGCAAGCGCCTGATCCTGCTCCTGACCGCCGTCGTCGCGGCGGGCGGGCTGCTCTGGCTCAAGCCCGTGCTCAGCCCGGAGGTACTGCGATACCGCTTCGAGGGCCGGATCTGGCTGCTGGGCCTGAATCCCTACCAGGTCTCTCCCTCCGAAGCAGCCGACCTTGCCGCGGACACGGAAGATCCTGAGTTGCGACCCGATCTGCTGGACCTGGCCGCCCCGGGAGGCACACACACCAGCCTCAACCTGCCCGTCAGCCAGGCCGCGTTCGTCGCCACGCGAACCCTCGAGTACCTCTCCCCTCAGTCCGCCGAAGGACGGGTGCTCCAGGCCACGACCGGCCCGGCACGCGCCTCCGCCGCGGAGTGGCGAAGCCTGCTGCTGGAGCTCCCCTGGTGGCGGACGCTCTTCTTCTGGCGCTGCCTGCTGGCAGGGGCTTTCCTGCTGACGGTGGGGGAGATGATTGCCTGGCTGCGTCACCGCGGCCTCTCGCCATGGTGGGCGGCGGTGTTCGCCTGGCAGCCGCTGGTGCTGGTCGAGACGATCGGGGCCGGACACCAGGAGATGCTGGGGGTGCTGTTCCTAGTGGCGGGACTGCGCCGGACGGACATGGGCAATTTCCGCCGCGCCGGCATCTGCCTGGCGGCGGCGGTCGCGGTGAAGCCGCTGGCATTGCTGGTGCTTCCGTTCGTCCTGCGGCGGGCGTGGCGCGGCGACAAGCTGGAACTGGATGCGCCTGCCGGCACGACACCTTTCGCCGGAAGCGGCAGCGCCGCCCGCCGGACGATCGCGTGGTTCGGGGCGACGCTCGTCGTGCTGCTGGCGCCGATCTGGGTGGTCGGAGCGATTCCGGACCTGCTCAGCGCCACCGGGAGCTACTTCGCCAGCCAGGAGCATGACGCATCGCTCTACAGGCTGCTCGAGACGATGTTTGTCGGCGCCGAGGCTTCCTCCGAGCGGGTAGCGCGGGTACGGCTGGCGACCTGGATGCTGTGCGCACTGGCGGTGGGCCTTGCCGGGCTGGTTTCATGGCTCCGGCACGTCCGTCCCGCGGCGGCGTTCTATGCGATGACGATGTCGGGGCTATTGCTGAGCCCGGCGTCTGGTCCCTGGATGCTGATCTGGCCGCTGGCGATGGTTCCCGTTCTGCATGGACGAGCCGGCCTGGCGGCGCTGGTCTGGGCGGGCACCGCAGCGCTGCACTATCTGCCCGAAACGCTGCTGGGCAACCGCGCCCCGGGACAGATCATGATGCTGGGAATCGTCCCGGTATACGTGGCGGCGGTTCTCGAGTCGATCGCCGCCAGCCGCCACGCCGCCCGGCTGCAGCGGAATTCAACGGAAAAGCGAGCAGCCGGGGCCTAATCAGGGTCGCGGTTCAGCTCGTCATCGCGCTGGCCGGCGGCGTCGCGTATCTTATCCAGAGGAGAGCCACCGTCGCCCTCGCCGGCAGGCGCATCCTCCCCATCCTCACCCTCGCCGCGCATCCCGCGGGCGGCCCGCTCGGCCGTTTCCGGGTCCGCCGGCTCCTCCGGCACACTGGCGCGCATGGCGGAGAAGGCGT
>JBGTBZ010000290.1:0-5833 GCA_041749155.1 Phycisphaerae bacterium | reverse complement strand
GGCATCGCCCTCGCCACGGTCGCGCCGACTGCGGCAATCCTCGGCTGGAGCGTAGCGACCGGGATGAGCACGCTGCTCGCGGTGCTGCTCGTGGCGCCGATGCTCATCGCGATCAGCCAGATCGGCGTGTCGATCACCAATTGGCTTGTCACGGTACTGGTGTCGCCGCGCCCGCTGCCCCGGCTGGACTTCTCCGGCGGGATTCCCGCCGACTTCCGCACCGCAGTGGTCGTGCCCACGATGCTCGCCAGTCGCGAGGAAGTCGACGATCTGATTGACGCAATGGAGGTGCGCTACCTGGCCAACCGCGACGAGCACCTGTCGTTCGTGCTCCTGAGCGACTTTGCCGATGCTCCGGAGGAGCACCTGCCGCAGGATGAGGCCCTGCTGGACTATGCGGCACAGCAGGTGGAAGCGCTCAACCGCCGGCACGGGTTCGACTCAAATACGAAGTTCATGTGGGGGCATCGTCCTCGTCGTTGGAACGATGGCGAGGGCGTTTACATGGGGTGGGAGCGCAAGCGTGGCAAGCTCATGCAGTTCAACCGGCTGCTCCTGGCCGATGGGGACGCCAGCGGCGAGGCCAGGGCGGCCTTCCAGCGCTGGGTTGGAGAGGCCGAGGCGCTGCGCACGACGAAGTACGTCATCACGCTTGACAGCGACACGCTTCTACCGCACGACGCGGCACGCAAGCTGGTGGCAACGATGGCTCACCCGCTGAACAACCCGATCTGGGACGAGCGGCTGGCCCGCGTCGTCGGCGGCTACGGCATCCTGCAGCCCCGGGTCGGCGTCACGCTCCCATCCGCCGGCCGATCGATCTATGCACGGCTGCTCAGCGGTGATCCGGGCATCGATCCCTACACGCGGGCGATCAGCGATGTCTACCAGGATGCGTTCGGCGAAGGCTCGTTCATCGGAAAGGGCATCTACCACGTCGAGATGTTCGAGCGGGCCTGCGCTGACAGGTTTCCCGAGAACCGCATTCTCAGCCACGACCTCATCGAGGGCGCCTTCGCTCGAAGCGGCCTTGTCAGCGACGTCACGCTGTTCGAGAACCACCCGAGTTCCTACGCCGCTGATATGGCCCGTCGGCACCGTTGGACGCGAGGCGACTGGCAGATCGCCCACTTCCTCGGGCGCAATACGCTTAGCGGACTGTCGCGGTGGAAGATCCTTGACAACCTCCGCCGCTCGCTGGTGCCGGCGGCGATCGTCGTAACCATCACGCTCGCATGGCTGGGGCGGCCCGGGTGGGCATGGGCTTGGACGCTGCTGCTGCTGGGCTACTTCTTTCTACCGCCGCTGCTGACGGCAGTGACATCCCTCTTTCGCCGGTCTCTGGCCGACACAGACCTGCCATGGACGATGCAGTGGCGGGACACTTGGCGGACGCTTGTTACCGGGCTCGACCGCGCGACGCTGAGCCTGGCGGTGTTGCCGTACGAGGCATTCAAGCTCACGGATGCGGTTTCTCGCACGCTTTGGCGGCTGGTGGTAAGCCGCCGGCACCTCCTGGAGTGGATGACCAGCAGCGATGCCGAGCGCCGAGCACGACAGCACCACGGGGGATTCTGGCGGACCATGGCGGCCGGTCCGATTTACGCCACCGTGCTGACGGCGATCGTTGCGGCGACAGCACCCCGCGATTTGGTGTGGCTCCTGCCGCTGGTGGCTCTGTGGCTCATCAGCCCCACGATCGCCTGGCGCATCAGCACTCCCCACGCCCGGAGGGCCGCGCCGCTGGGGCCGGCGGACGTGTGGCTGATGCGCAAGCTCGCCAGACGAACATGGACCTTCTTCGACACGTTCCTGGCCGCGGGCGACAACTACCTGCCGCCCGACAACTACCAGGAGGAGCCTCCCGCGGGGGTCGCGCACCGCACAAGCCCGACCAACATCGGTCTCTCGCTCCTGTCGCACGTCGCAGCCCACGACTTCGGCTACATCACGCTGGGCGGGCTGCTGCACCGCACCGAAAGAACTCTCGCAAGCCTCGAGCGCCTCGAGACGTTTCGTGGCCACCTGTTCAATTGGTACGACACCCAGCGGCTGGAGCCGCTGTCGCCCAGGTACGTCTCAACCGTCGATAGCGGAAACTTCGTCGCGTGCGTCGATGTGCTGCGGGTTTCGCTGCTCGAACTCACCGAGCGCCCGCCGATCACGAAGTCGACATGGCGCGGCATCGAGGACACGATCCGCCTCCTTCTCGACACGCTCCGCGGCGACGAGGAGGTGGCCGGCGTCGATGGGTCCGGTGGCGGCGGCCTGAGCGAACTGTTGATCGCGCGGCTGGAGGGGCTGGCCCGCGACTGCAGCAATCGCGGACCGGGCGATCTGGATGGGGCCAACCTCCTCCTGCAGCGCCTGGTCATCGGCGCCAGCGAAACCGTCGCGGCCGTCGCGCAGGGTGGAACGGAGGAAGCCCGCCGATGGGCAGGCGAGTTTGAGCGGCAGGCGACCTGGTTCGCCCAGGAGCTTCATCACCTGTGTCCATGGGTCGACATCCCGCCGCTCGCCGCCCGCGAATTGCCGGGGGCCGACACGTCAATCCACGCCAGCATCCGCCTCGTCGCGGCGGCATTGGATCAACTGGACAGCTATCCCACGCTCCGTGAAGTCGCGGCCATCACCCAGGAGGCGGTGACGGCCTCCGACGCCATTTGCGAAGCGCTGGAGCGCCTGTCTGCGCGGCCGCAGGCGGATCTGGATCACTTCGTTCGCGTCCGCCGCATTCTTGCCGATGCCGGGGATCGGGCCCGCAGCCGCATCGCGACCCTCGAGGGGTTGGCAGCGCGGTGCCAGCGGTTCCTGGAGGCGGATTTCTCGATCGTCTATGACCCGACGCGCCACCTCCTGCACATCGGCTACAACGCCAGCGACCATCGCCTCGATGCGGCGTACTACGACCTGCTGGCAAGCGAGCAGCGTCTTGGCAGTTTTTGGCTCGTCGCCAACGGTCGGCTCCCGCAGGATCACTGGTTCAGCCTCGGCCGTCAGCTTACTGTGGCCAATGGCCGCCCGACGCTCGTCTCATGGTCGGGCAGCATGTTCGAATACCTGATGCCCCGGCTGCTCCTCCCGACGTACGAGGGGACGCTGCTCGACTCGAGCTGCAAAGGGGCCGTCGCACGGCAGATCGAGTACGCCCGCCAGCATGAGAATGTGCCTTGGGGAATCAGCGAGAGCGGCTATAACGCCACCGACGCCTCGCTCGTGTACCAGTACCGCCCGTTCGGTGTGCCGGGGCTGGGCTACAAGCGTGGCCTCGGCGAGGATCTGGTCATCGCCCCCTACGCGACCGCCCTGGCGGCGATGGTCGCCCCGCAGCAGGCGGCGATCAACATGCGCCGGCTCATCGGCGCCGGCTACCTGGGCCGCTATGGCTTCTTTGAGGCGATCGACTTCACGCCCAACCGGATCAAGCGCGGTGAGAAGGAGGCGGTCATTCGCTCCTGGATGGCCCACCACCAGGGAATGACGCTGCTCTCTCTGCTGACCGTGCTGTGCGATGCGCCGATGCAGCGGCGGCTGATGAGTCAGCCGACGATGCGCTCGGCGGAACTGTTACTGCACGAGCGGGTGCCCCGGATGCCGCCGGTATTCCCGCACGCCGGAGAGCACGAGGGGTCGCGCCGGCCGCGCGATGGCGAGGCGGGTGGCACGGTGCGCGTCTTCCGCACGCCGCACAGCTTCACGCCGGAGGTGCACCTGCTGTCCAACGGCCGGTTGACGACAATGGTCACCGCCGCCGGCGGCGGATTCACCCGCCACACCCGGGACGGCAAGACGCTGGCCGTCACCCGCTGGAACGAGGACGCGACCCGTGACAACTGGGGCACGTTCATCTACCTCCGCGACGCCGACACTGCGGTGTTCTGGAGCAACGCCTACCAGCCGACGCACCGCAAGCCCGAGCAGTACGAGGCCATTTTCTCCCAGGCGCGCGCAGAGTTTCGCCGCCGCGACCGATTTGCGGATGACGCCGCGGACGCTGAAGTGGACATCGAGTGCCACACGCAGATCAGCGTCAGCCCCGAGGACGACGTGGAAGTGCGCCGGCTCACGCTCATCAACCACGGCAGGACGCCCCGGACGATTGAGCTCACCAGCTACGCCGAGCCGGTGCTGGCCGATCCACGGGCCGACGCGGCGCATCCGGCATTCGGGAACCTGTTCGTGCAGACGCGCCTCGTCCGCGGACGGGCCGCGATCATCGCAGAGCGCCGCCCGCGTTCGCAGGGGGAGCGGATCCCCCTGATGATCCACCTGATGGCGGTCCACGGCGCGGAGGCAGGGCAGGCTAGCTACGAGACCGACCGCTTCGCCTTCGTCGGCCGCGGCCGCGCGCTGATGAACCCTGCTGCGATGCACGTCGAGCGGCTTGGCGATTCAGCGGGCAGCGTCCTTGACCCGGTCGTGAGCATCCGCCGCAGCGTGCGGCTGGAGCCGGGGGAAACGGTGAAGGTTGACGTGGCAACGGGAGTGGCAGACACGAACGAGCAGGCTCATGCCTTCATCGAGCGGTATCACGACCGCCGGATGAGCGAGCGGGTGAGTGAACTGGCATGGACGCACGCGCAGGTGGTGCTGCGCCAGCTCGGCGCGACTCAGGAGGATGCGCAGGTCTACGGCCGGCTTGCGGGGAGTGTGATCTACGCCACCCGGCAGCGCCGTGCCCCCGCGGAAGTGATCGCCCGCAACTTGCACGCGGGCCGGATGCAGAACAACCTGTGGGAATACGGCATCAGCGGCGACCTGCCGATCGTGCTCGTGCGCATCAGCGAGCGGGACAGGATCGACCTGGTGCGTCAGGCCGTGCAGGCCCACGCCTACTGGCGGCGCCAGGGGCTGGTGGCGGACCTCGTGATCTGGAACGAGGACGCCGACGGATACCGGAATGAATTGCACGACACCGTGCTTGGCGCGATCGGAACGGCGGGCGAGACAGCATGGCTCGACCGCAGCGGCGGCATTTTCCTGCGACGGGCGGACCAGATCAGCGAGGAGAACAAGTGCCTGTTTCAGACGGTCGCGCGGGTGATCCTTACGGACAAGGCCGGAACGCTCGGCGAGCAGATCGACCGTCGCCAGCCGCCGGAGACGCCGGTGCCGGCCTTCGTACCGTCGGCGCTGCAGCCGGGTCGTGAGATCCCGACGGGGGCTGAGCTGCCGGAGCGCGAGCTGCTCTTTCACAATGGCCTGGGCGGCTTCACGCCCGACGGCAAGGAATATGTCATCGTCACCGAGCGCGAACGTCCCACGCCGGCGCCCTGGTCGAACGTGCTGGGCAACCCCGTCTTCGGCACCGTGGTCAGCGAGGCAGGCGTCGGCTACACGTGGCACAGCAATGCGCGCGAGTTCCGCCTGACCCCCTGGTACAACGACCCGGTGAGCGACACCAGCGGCGAGGCGTTCTACATCCGCGACGAGGAGACGGGCCATGTCTGGAGCCCCACGCCGCTGCCCGCGACGGGCACGATGCCTTACGTGACCCGCCACGGGTTCGGCTACAGCGTGTTCGAGTACGCACAGGAGGGCATCGCCAGCGAGGTGACACTCTATGTCCACCGGCATGAGCCGGTGAAGTTCTGGCTCGTGCGTGTGCGCAACACCAGCGATCGCCGACGTCGTGTGAGCCTGACGGGCTACGTGGAATGGTGCCTCGGCGATTCGCGGCCGGTCGGTGCGATGCATGTCGTCACCAGCACCGACCCGCGTACCGGCGCCGTGCTCGCCCGCAATCCCTACAACGGCGAGTTCGGCGCCCGCGTCGCCTTTTTTGACTGCTCGGAGGCGACGCGCAGCGTCACCGGCGACCGCGTCGAGTTTC
>JBGTBZ010000289.1:0-10615 GCA_041749155.1 Phycisphaerae bacterium | reverse complement strand
GCGCGGGCGACGACCTGTGCATCCTGCTCCCGCAGCCGCTCCCGAATGGGCAGGTCCGCCGCCCAGGGGGGCGGGAACCACCCGCCCGGTTGGACGGGGTCGATCGCGACGGCGCGGGCAACATCCTGAGACACGTCATGTCAGAGTAACGGCCGCATAGCTGGCGGGACGCCTTGAACCAGTTCCGATAACCCTGGCTCGGCCCCTTCCGAGGGGCGACGGCGAGCGTTAGGCAGTCCGTTCCGACTGTACCGTCTGAACCGGCGGATGGCGGGTCAGTCCTGTGCCACGTTGGACCGCTGGCGACTCTGGGCCTAGTGCAGCAACCTGATGGCGGCGAAGCCGCCGAGCAGGAGCAGGACGAACAGGATGCTCAGGAGGTTGAAGTACTTGTCGATGAAGGGGACGATCCTGTTTCCCAGGGCCCACATCAGGCCCGCGACCAGGAAGAACCGCAGGCCACGGCCAATAAGGGAGGCGAGGATGAACAGAGGCAGGGACTGGTGGAACACGCCGCCGGCGATGGTGAAGACCTTGTAGGGAATCGGCGTGAAGGCGGCGGCGAAAATGATCCAGATACCCCATTCGTTGTAGAGCCCTTCGACTGTTGCGAACTTCTGGGGTGAGAAGCCGGGAACGATGTCGAACCAGAACCCCTTGGTTGCCTCCCAGGCGAAGTAGCCGATGAGCCAGCCGAGCACGCCGCCGGCGACGCTGGCGAGCGTGCAGACGGTTGCAAACCACCAGGCCTTGCGCCGGTTTCCGAGAGCCAGGGGCATCAGCAGCACGTCGGGGGGAATGGGAAAAAAGCTGCTCTCGGCGAAGCTCAGCCCGGCCAGGGCCAGGGTGGAGTGCCGGGAGTGGGCAAAGCTGAGTACCCAGTCGTACAGCCGCCGATGAATCGCCCAACGGCTCACCTGCCGAGGCTCGCGGGCGGCCTCTTCGTCGCTTTCGTAGGCCATCGTGCCCGCGGCGGCGGCGGCGCGCTCTTCGGGCGTGAGCTCATCAGCCGCGGCGGGTTGCGAATCGGTTGGCAGGGTCATCGTGGGAATCTGGATCGCAAGTGGCGCAGGTAGGACGAATAAGCGTCTATCCCCGTCAGAACGACGCAGTTGGAGCGTAACGGCTGCCGTGGAAACGCGTTGAAGCGGCTCCGCGGCACAGGATTCGCTTTTATAGCACATTCGATTGCCAACGTTCACCCTGGAAGGAGATCCCCTCATGTATCGAGTTACTCTCTCAGCTCTCTGCGCCGTGGCGATTTGCGTCGTTGGTTGCCAGACTGCGCCACAGACACCAGAGCGCCGGGCAGCGCTTCAGGATGAGTCGCAGACGACCGTGCGGTCGATGACGGCCCGCGATTCCAGCCTGCAGAATGTGCTTGACAGCGCTCACGGCTACGCCGTCTTCCCATCCGTCGGCGAGGCCGGGGCGATCGCCGGCGCCGCCTATGGCCGCGGCATCGCTTACGAGCGTGGCCGTCCTGTGGGCTATGTGGAACTGAACCAAGGCTCGCTGGGCGCCCAGCTCGGCGGGCAGAGCTTCTCAGAAATCATCGTTTTCGAGAACGAGGAAGCCTTTTCACGGCTGCGTGAGGGCAGGTTCGACGTCGGGGCTGGCGCCTCGGCGACAGCGCTGAACGCCGGCGTGGCGGCAGAAACGCAGTTCCGCGACGGCGTGATCGTGTTTGTTCAACCTCAAGGCGGGCTGATGGCAGACGTTTCGGTGTCGGGCCAGCAGATCAATTTCGAGGCGATGGGCGGCCGGCTGGCCGGCGAGCGCATCGAAGATCGCGACAACCGGACGGACCGCGAACGTTCGAATGGAAACTAAGTGCTGATGCAAAGGCACTTTGCGTCGAGGGCCGGCCAGAATGGGCCGGCCCTTCTTCTTCGGATTGCCGGATAGAGACTGTTCGCATATTGTTAGGTTATGACTGGTTCGGCAGGTACGAGCGGCGAATGCGAGTTTCCAGATGCCCTGCCGGAGGGCCCCGCTCACCGCCGCGGGGCGGGGCTGAACCCGGCGAACCGCTTCCAGACTCACCGCTTCCACCTCAGTGGGGATGAAGTAGACCGTTGGCTGGCGGAGTACGATGAGGATGAAGGCCGGCCACCGCGCGTGCCGCTGACGGTGTACTCCGACGCAACGGGCCGGCTGATCAACCACGTGGTGGCAACGAGCGATGTGCCATTCGACTGGACGGTGAACCCTTATCGCGGATGTGAGCACGGTTGCATCTACTGCTTTGCGCGGCCGTACCACGAGTTCCTGGGGTTCTCGTGCGGGCTCGATTTCGAGACGAAAATCGTGGCCAAGCACGAGGCGCCCGAGCTGCTGAAGCGGGAGCTTGCCTCGCCCGGCTGGCGCGGCGAGCCGATCGTAATGTCGGCAATTACCGATGTTTATCAGCCGATCGAGAAGAATCTGCGGTTGACGCGGCAATGCCTGGAAGTGATGGCGGACTGCGGGCAGGCGGTCTCCACAATGACCAAGGGGGCGTTGGTTTTGCGCGACATAGACCTTTGGCAACGGCTGGCGGCGACGGGCTCCGGGCGGGTCACGGTGACGATCGTGACGCTGGACGATGCCCTGGCCAAGAAGCTCGAGCCGCGCGCCGCGAGCCCGGCGCGGCGGCTGCGGATGGTGCGTGAGCTGACGGCCGCGGGTATTCCGACGAGCGTGAACATTGCCCCCGTGATCCCCGGGCTGACGGACATGGAGGTGCCGCAACTCCTGGAGGCGGTGGCGGATGCAGGGGCGGTTGGGATCGGCTGGGTAATGCTGCGGCTGCCGTACCAGTTAAAGGATTTGTTCCTGGACTGGCTGAGGCGTTCTGTGCACCCGGAACGGGGGAAACACGTAGAGTCGCTGATCCGGCAGATGCGAGGCGGGAAGCTCTACGACGCGACACCAAGGGCCCGGGGGCGTGGCAAGGGAGAGATTGCGGAGCAGGTATCGCGTCTCTTCGATGTGTTTACGCAGAAGTATGGGCTGAACCGGCCCCAGCCCCCTCTAAACATTGCCGCTTTTCGTCATCCGCGTCGGGATGGGCAAATGAGCCTGTTCGGGTGACCGCCGGGACGTGTCGCGGCGGCAGGTGTGAACGCTGGGGCGATTTCGACGTATTACCGGTTGACGCTAAACAGCGTCAGGCGGGGCGTTTGGCGTTGATGCCCTCCCCCCGCAGGAACCGATGCAATCGATGGCCTGACGGTTGCTTGCGTAGTGTCGGGCCGACGTTGTGGAACGGCCGGTTGGCGGTTCTAAGAATGCTGTAAGGAGGTCGCCGCTCAGTGTGAGCATGCGACAGCAAGCGGAGCGGGAAGCGCAGGGTAACCTGAAGCCCCGCCCGAACCAGCCGGGACGCGAGAGCGAACGGCTTATGGAGATCCGAAAATGTTCGAACGATTCACGGATCGGGCACGCAAGGTGATGGCTCTGGCGAACCAGGAGGCCCAGCGCTTCAACCACGAATACATCGGCACCGAGCACATCCTTCTGGGTCTTGTGAAGGAGGGCTCGGGTGTCGGCGCCAATGTTTTGAAGAACCTGGACGTGGACCTGCGCAAGGTCCGCGTCGAGGTGGAGAAGCTTGTCAAGAGTGGCCCGGAGATGGTCACGATGGGCAAGCTCCCCCAGACCCCACGGGCCAAGAAGGTGATCGAGTACGCCATTGAAGAGGCCCGCAACCTGAACCACAACTACGTGGGGACGGAACATCTGCTGCTGGGCCTCCTGCGCGAGCATGACGGCGTGGCGGCCCAGGTGCTGATGAATCTCGGCCTGAAGCTCGAAGAAGTACGCGAGGAAGTTCTGAACCTGCTCGGCGCGGGCGCCGAGGGCGAGGAAGAGGCCGCGACCCCCGCGGGCGGCGGAGGGGGAGCCTCGGCCAAGGGCGGGAAGAAGGGCAAGAGCCAGACGCCAGCCCTGGACAGCTTCGGCCGCGACCTGACGGAGCTGGCGAAGGAAAACCAGCTCGACCCAGTGATCGGCCGTAGCAACGAGATCGAGCGGGTTATCCAGATCCTCTGCCGTCGGCAGAAGAACAACCCGGTGCTGCTGGGCGAGGCAGGGGTGGGCAAGACGGCGATCGTCGAGGGCCTGGCCCAGATGATCGTCAGCAACGCGGTGCCGGAGATCCTGTACGACCGGCGGCTGGTTGTGCTGGACCTGGCGATGATGGTCGCCGGGACGAAGTACCGCGGGCAGTTCGAGGAGCGGATCAAGGCGGTGATGAACGAGGTCCGCCGGGCTAAGAACGTAATCCTGTTCATCGACGAGCTGCACACGCTGGTTGGCGCCGGCGGGGCCGAGGGGGCGATCGATGCGTCGAACGTGCTGAAGCCGGCCCTGTCGCGCGGGGAGATTCAGTGCATCGGGGCGACGACGTTCGACGAGTACCGCAAGTACATCGAGAAGGATGCGGCCCTGGCGCGGCGGTTCCAGCCGATCACCGTGGAACAGCCGAGCAAGGCGGACGCCATTAAGATCCTGATCGGCCTTCGCGAGCGCTACGAGGACCACCACCGCGTGAAGATCACCGACGACGCCCTGACCGCCGCCGTCGAGATGAGCGACCGGTACATCACCGGGCGGGCGCTGCCGGACAAGGCGATCGACGTCCTGGACGAGGCGGGCGCGCGCATCCGCCTGCGCAGCATGACCAAGCCGCCGAACCTGGCGGAGCTTGAGGAGCAGATCGAGCGCCTCAGCATCGAGAAGGACAACGCGGTAAAGAACGCTGAGTACGAGGAGGCCGCCAAGCTCCGCGACGAGGCGGAGCGGCTGCGCGCCAAGAAGGAAGAGATGCAGCGCCAGTGGCGCGAGAAGAGCAAGGAAGTGGACGGCCTGGTCGACGAAGAGGTGGTGGCGGAGGTCATCAGCAAGATGACCGGCGTTCCGCTGACGCGCCTGGAGAAGGAGGAGGCCGACCGGCTGCTGGAGCTGGAGAACGAGCTTCACAAGCGGGTGGTCAGCCAGCAGGAGGCGATCAACGCGATCGCCAAGACCATCCGGCGGGCCCGCAGCGGCTTGAAGGATCCGAACCGGCCGATGGGCTCGTTCCTGTTCCTGGGGCCAAGCGGCGTGGGCAAGACCCTGCTCTCCAAGGCGCTGGCGGAGTTCATGTTCGGCGACGAAGACGCCATGATCATGATCGACATGAGCGAGTACATGGAGAAGCACAACGTCTCCAGGCTAATCGGCGCCCCTCCGGGCTACGTCGGTTACGAGGAAGGCGGCCAGCTCACGGAGCGCATCCGCCGCCGGCCGTACAGCGTGGTGCTGCTTGACGAAGTCGAGAAGGCCCATCCGGACGTCTTCAACATGCTGCTTCAGATCATGGAGGAAGGCCGCCTGACCGACTCGTTCGGACGCCACGTCGATTTCCGCAACGTCGTGATGATCATGACGAGCAACATCGGCGCAGACCTGATCAAGGGCGGCGTCACGCCCTTCGGGCTCCAGGGCCGCAAGAGCGGCACCGCAGAGGAGCAGGGGTACAACAAGATGAAGGAGACGCTCATGAAGGAGATCGAGCGTTACTTCCGCCCCGAGTTCATCGGCCGCCTCGACGACGTGATCGTGTTCCGCCCGCTGAACGTGGAGCATCTCAAGCTCATCATCGAGCTGGAGCTGAACAAGGTGACCAAGCGCCTGGTGGACCACGGGCTGAGGCTTGAGCTTTCGGACGACGCCAAGGAGTTTCTCATCGAGAAGGGAACCAACGCCGACTTCGGCGCCCGGCCGCTGCGCAGGGCGATCGAGCAGTTTGTCGAGGACCCGCTCAGCGAGGACATCCTCCGCGGCGCCTACAAGGGCAAGGACACCATCTCCATCACCCGCGCCAAGGATGAGGAGGGCGCGGCGAAGGATCACCTGCACTTCGAGGCCACTGCGACGGCCAAGCAGGAGCCGCAGGAGGCCGCGGTGGCGGCGCAGTCGGCTGACGCGACGTAAAACCTTGGTCGCTCGGACAGGATATGGATCGCAGGCTGGTCTCCAGCCTGCGATCCTGCATTTACTACCCCCTGCGGAGGTGCTTTTGTCGCCTTCCGGGCTTTGGCTTAGCATCGGCGCATGCTCGTCGATCCCGCGACGCTCGCCGAGGCCCGGGCGGGGAAGAGGCAGGCTCTGACGCGCCTCCTGGCCATGCACTATCCGCAGGTATGGCGCATCGCGACGAACCTCACCGGCAGTCGTGAACTCGGCCGGAAGATCTCGGCCCGGATCATGCGACGTTCACTCCTGGCCGCCGACGGCTGGGAGCACGAAGAGGCACCGACGCGCTGGTTCAGGCATCACACGGTGCTGGCGACCCGGGAGGCAACGCTGGCGGCGTCGCCAAGGCCGGACGTGCTGCTGGAGGGCGTGGCGGAGGATGCCGGGTACACGGCTTTCGTTCGCGCGGTCCGAGGGCTGCCGCAGCAGCAGCGGGAGGCATTTCTTCTCAACCACGGCGAGGACTTTGACCTGCGTCAGATCGGGATCGCCATGGATTGCAGCGTCGAAGCCGCGGGTGTGCACCTGCGGCATGCCACCTTGTCGTTGCAGGCGATCGCGGGAGATGGCTTCGGGAGATTCGTGCAGGCCGCAAGGCTCTCCTACGCCGCTAGCGCACCTGATGAGTCGCTGTCGCTGCCATATGCCCGTCGGCTCGTGTCGACAGGCTTCTCGTCGAGGCTCGCGGTCGTCCTGGGGTGGCTGCTTCTGATTGTGCTCTTGACGGGGCTCGCCTACGGGCTGTGGTGGATCTGGCCGCGGATCATTCTGTAGTGGTTGCCGGGCGAGGGCGGGCGGCGAGGCGGTGCTCTATGACGTGGGCGAGGCTGTCCACGGCGAGCTTGAGCAGCACGAGTACCCCCAGCAGGGCAACGGGCTGCCGGAGCAGGGCAATGAAGAATGCGCCGGCGATGATGGCGACGTGCATGATGACCATGCGCGGGTAGGGACGGCCCATCTCGCGGTTCAGCGTGCTGGTTCGCCATTCGCCCGCGGCAATGAAGTTCCGGAAGAATGAGATGCCGTGGCTGACGATCAGCGCCGCCAGGGCCCACCAGGACAGTTGCGAGAAGAAGGCTCCGCCGGGAAGGAAGCTGGCGTCGGGCTTGGACGGTGCTGTGAAGCTGCTGCTGCCGTGCCACTCGACGCGGTCCCAGTCCGTCGCCTCCGTCAGCGCGTAAACGAAGACCAGGTGCACGAACATGAACATGCCAAAATGGATGCAGAAGAAGACGATCAGGGGCAGGGCGGCGATCTGGCCCACCACCAGCATTCGCACGATGGCCCACAGCGCCACGACGACGTTCTCCGCCCAGTAGAGCAGGAGAATGCCGCGCAGGTCCCATCCCAGTAGTAGTACGCCGGCCAGCGGCACGAGATTGGCCACGACCAGCGCGCCCAGGGGGATCGCTGGCACGCCCAGCAGCCGCGGGCCCCGCCGCAGCAGATCCTCGTATTCGGTCGTGCTCACGCGAGCGATGATATCGGACCAGCGCCGGCGGCGCGAGAAGCCGCCCGAGGGCGACACGGCTCATTCCGGGGGATCCGGCAGCACGCCGAGCCGGATGCGGATAAATCGCGGGCGGTAAAGTGATGGGTCGCCCGCGACCTGCCAGAAGTCGCTGGAGTTCAGAAGGTAAGAGACGAGCAGCTCGCCCGGGCGCGACAGGTGGGCATGGCCCTTGGCGGCGTAGGTCATCAGCCGCTTATCCCGCGCGGGCTCGGGCACCTCGAAGATCACTTCCCGCTCCGACCAGGGCCCCTCCGGCCGCCGGGCGGTGCGGGCGAAGATGCGGCGGCCCAGCATCGGCTCGCTCTGGATCAGCACCAGCATCCGCTCGCCGCCCCGCTCCACCCACTGGATCGTGAACTCATCGATCAGCCCCTGCGCCACCGCGGCGGCGTCGGCGGGGTGATCGGACCACGCCTGGCCGTCGAAAAACTGCCACCGGGCGGGGTCGGCGAGCGCCTCCGGAGCACTGCGGGCGACCAGGAGGCGGTAGCTGCCCTGGTCGTCGGTCCGGACGCCAAAGACCGCGAAATCCCCGCGAGGCTTCCCTGGGTCCGTCAAGCCGCTCGCCGGGACGATCGCCAGTGCCCAGTTCTCCGAGGCCCGCCGGGGCTCGCCAAAGCGCTCGGTCTCCCCCACAAGGGGATTCCGGCGCTGCTCAACGCGCCACTCCGGGGGTGGATCCAGCGGGTTTTCGACCACCAAAATCGCCCCGCCAATGCGGCGGAAGTTCCACATGCCCTCCGGGTTGCCGGCGGGGCCGATGGCGGTGGTGAACAGCACTAGCCGCTCCCGCCCATCCTCCCCGCGGACGGCGGCGCCGTCGTTCATGAGCCAGAACCAGGCACCGGCGGGCCAGAGCTCCTTCGACGGGCGGGCCCACTCGGCGATCGGGTAGTCCTTCCAGGGTTCGGCAAGAGCGAAACCGATCTCCTGTGGCGGATCGCCGCCGGCGGGCGTTTCGTGCCAGGCGACGGCCCCGCGAACCATGGTCGTTTCCCCGGCGACGCGCTTGCCGTCTTTGATGGGCCCGGCGAAGGAATCGCCGAACAGCCAGAGCGTCCGCCCCCCGGGAATGGGGAGGGAATGGCCGATGTCGCCCGCGGTCCAGGCATCGGTGCGTGTGAAGGCGGCATCCCAGGCGGCATCGCGGGTGACGGCACCGTCCTGCTCGAAGAGCGAAAGCAGGAGACAAAGATTGATCAGGCCGAAGATTGGCACAGGAGCCTCCCGTTCATGGGACGAGCACGATCTTCCCCAGGCTGCGCGACTGCATCACCATCTCCCACGCCTTCGCCGCCTCTGCCAGCGGGAGCTCGGCCTGGATGACGGGCTTGATGTCGCCTGCCTCGATGCCCTGCACGATGGCGTCCAGGGCCCGCCGGACGGCCTTCTCGCCGTCGCTCCAGTAGTTAACGCCGATGATCGCCGCCTGCTTGCCCATGAGCAGGCGCGGGTTGATGGTGATCTCGCCGCGGTTGCCGATGACCACGATCCGGCCGTGCAGGGCGATGATCTCCATGTCGCGGGCGAGGTTCACGTTCGCCAGCATCTCCAGGATGACATCCGGCGGGTCGTTCCTCAGCGGCTCGAGGTACCCCTCCGCCGTGTGATCCAGCACGAGATCCGCCCCCTGCCGACGCAAAAGCTCCCGCCCCTGCTCGCTGCCGCCGGTCCCGATGACAAAGAGCTTGTGGGCCTTGGCGATCTGGAGGGCGGCCAAGCCGACGCCGCCAGTGGCGCCGTGGATGAGCACGCGCTCGCCGGCCTTGGCCCTGGCGACGTCAAAAAGGGATCGAAAAGCGGTGACGTGGGTGATGTTGACGGCGGCGCCCTGGGCGAAGGAGACGTTCCCCGGCAGGGACCAGACCCAGTCGGCCTCGCAGACGCACTGCTCGGCGTAACACCCCTGGAGCCGCCCCGCCGTCGTCTGGCCGACGATCACGCGGTCGCCGACGTTCCAGTTCGTCACGCCCTCGCCGAGCGATCTGATCGTTCCCGCCCCATCCTGCCCGGGGATGCACGGCAGCGGCGGCTTGATGGCGTAGGTGCCGCTGGCGAGGTAGGTGTCCGCCGGGTTCACGCCCGCGGCCTCAATGTCGACGACGACCTGGCCCGGCCCGGCGGTCGGGTCTGGAATCTCGTCGTAGCTGGTCCCGGCGGGCTGGCCGTACTCGTGGATGTGGAAGGCTCGCATGCAACCGATCTTAAGCGGCCATGGCGATCAGCAGCCGCGTGTTCGCAGCGCCCTCCGAGGCTCAGGGGAAGTTGGCGTCATCGTCCTCGTCGAGAATATCGATAAGATTGTCCACGTCCTGGGGAACCTTGGCGGTCTTCCGGGCCGACGCGTGGGAGTCGGCCGTTGCGTCGCCGCCTTTGACGGCGGGAGTCTCGGGCGCGGTCTGGCCGGCGGCCGTCGTGAAGGCCTCGAGATTGTCTTCCGTGGGCTCGCCGTTGATCTGAACGATGAATCGGAGCGACCCGATGCGGATCTGGTCGCCGGGCCGGAGGATGGTCTCCTGGATGCGCTTGCCGTTGACGAAGGTGCCGTTGCTGCTGCCGATGTCCTGGATCTGCAGGCCGTCGTCGGACTTGATGAGCGAGCAGTGCCTGCGCGAGACCTCGCCCAGCGGGATGCGCAGGTCGCATCCCTCGCCCCGACCGATGGTCAGAACGTCGTGGGAGATCGGAAATCGCCTTTTCTCGCCGCGGTCGCGCAACAGCAGCAGCGCCACGTCCATCAGCAGGCTCCGGGAATGGGGGGCATAACCTTTGAGACAGGTCGGCAGCCGTCGTCAAGGGGGTCGACGGGCCGGCGACTCCGGTAGCCAACGTTAAAGCACCGCGGCAGCGAGGGCAAATCGCCGCACCCCTGCGCGGCGGATGGCCTTGCAGGCGGGAACTTCGGCGGCATAGCGGAGTCCAAGCGACCTGAGGGACCCTCATGGCCTGACTCAGGGCCGATAACCATTTCGCTTGCCTCATATCCAGCGTGTAAATTGGTCGATTATCCCTGATGCAGTAGCGCGGACCCGCGGGGTTCGCGACCGGCGCAGTTGCCTGCCCCCGGGCCGGCCGCCGCGGCGCCCTTCCTGCTTGAAG
>JBGTBZ010000288.1:0-3091 GCA_041749155.1 Phycisphaerae bacterium | reverse complement strand
GCGGTGGCGTGGCCTCCTGCAACGGAGCGGCGGAGCCGAGGCAAAGCGCCAGGGCGGCCGCGAGGGAGGCTCGACTCCAAAGGTGGAGCATCGTGGAAATCCTACGCGCGGACCCGGAATCTGTCGGCCCCTGTTTATATCGGCGAGACGGGCGGGCCGGGTTACGAGGACATGAGCCCGACAAGACGATCCGCGTTTCGCTGCAGCCAGACGACCTTTCGCTGCACCATCCCCAGGAAGGCCGTCCCCTCCAGTTTGCCAAATTGACCGGTGGCCGCGATCGGATAGACGGCTTCTGCGACAAGCGCCTCGATCATCAGCCAGGGGGTCGCGCGAAGTTCGGCCTGGCTGAGCAGCGTCACCCCGTCGTAGGCGCGCAGGAACCGGCGAAATCGCGACTCGTCGAGATAGTCGGGCCAGATTGAGAGGTCATCGCCCCCGCCGAGGATCGAAAACTGCAGGGCGCCGTTGGCGGTGTCGATGACGCGGGGCAGCATGCGGGCCGAGTCGTAATCGAGAACGGCGACGACGCGGTTGTCGCGAAAGAGCATGTTTCCCGGATGCCAGTCGCCGTGGACGATCTGGGCGGGCCATCGCGAAATGCCGGCGTCCTCGGCGCCGTCACGGGCGTGAAGGTAGCTGTCGAGCAGGAAACGGCAGGTCGGGGCCGCATCGCTCTTCTTCGCCAGGTGCTTGAGGATGCGGTCGAACCCCTTCTCGACCGCCGGCGCGGCGTGGTAGCTGCCGCCGGGCGGTTCGACGGGCGGATGAAACTCCTCCAGCAACTTGTGGTAAAGGGCAAGCACGCGACCCGAATCGGCGGTGGCGTCAAGGCTCTGGTTGTAGTTCTGCCCCGGGATGAACTCGAACATCTCGTAGACGGCGCCGTCGTGGGCGAGGCCCGTCTCGTCGCCGTCGCGTGTCCGCAGCAGGTGAGGCAGGGGAAACTGCTTGGCCGAGAGCTGCGCCTGGATGGCGTGGCTGAAGCCGACCTTGTTCTCCTCGTCACGACCCCGCGCCCGCCGCTTGAGCAGGAACCGGCCCTTCTCCGCCTGGATGACGAGCTTGGGCGCCCGGCGGCTGCCGCGGCGGAACTCTTCCAAGCTGGTGATTGTCCCCGTGTCGTAGTGCGAGAGGACGATGGCCAGCTCGTCGCGGGCAAAAACGTCGTACTCCTGCCCGGTTGCGGTGGAATCCCGGGCCGACGAGCCCCCGCCGCCGACGGCAGCCATGGCCGCGGGCGGTTGTGGGATTGGTGCTTCGGCGTGGAGTGTCTGGGGCATGTCGGGGCTGACACGACGTTGCGGGCAGCGGGTGTCGCCCGGCTCGGGGCATTGTGGATTGTTCACCAACAGCGCGTCTGCCGCAAATTTCCGCTAAACCGAGGCTCAGGCGGCCGATCGTCCGCTTTGCAGCAATCTCAGGACCGCCGTTCGTGCCGTTGTCCAGGCGGGCCAAAGGGCCGCCGCCAGGCTCACGACAAGCACGACGGCAACGCCCGTCCAGAGCACCGTCCAGGCCACCCGCAGCGGTGGAACATATCCGATAAGCCAGCTCTGCAGTTGCCGAGCGTTGAGCGTCATGAGCAGGCCGGCGGTCGTGCCCAGAAGGCAGGCCACGATCCCCAGCAGAAGGGCCTCAGCCAGCACGAGCCGCATCAACTCATCCCGCGTCAGGCCGACCGCGCGCAGGATGCCAAGCTGGTACCGCCGGGCCCTGACGCCCGCCATGATCGTGTTGACAACGCCCAGGCTCGCCACCGCCATGGCTGCCCAGGCGACGACGCTGGCGACCAGCAGGAGACGCCGGAGGCCGGTCTGGATGTCGTGCTTAAGCTTTCGTACGTCTGCGACGCTGATTCCGGAGCGGCCCAGCTCCTCAGTCAGCCTTTCCACCAGGTCCTGCTTCTCGATGGCCATGTCGAGGTTGGCGGCGATCAGTCGGACGTGGGTCATCCCGAAGATCTCGCGGGCATCGGTGAGGGTTCCAAAGACGCTGGCGGCGCTTTGGGTTTGAAACTGACGACCAAGGTCGAAAGTGGCGACCATGACGTCGATCCCCGGGCTACGGACGACCCCGGCGATGGTGAAATCCACGGGTCGGCCGCGGAGGCGTCCAAGGATGCCTTCGCCCGGCTTGCGGAGCGTAAACGTGTCGCCCACGCCGATGCCGCGCAGCTCGCGGAACTCCTGCGAGATCACAAGGTATTGCCCCGGCTCGTGCCCCACGATCTGCCCCGGGTCGATCGCGGCGGGCGGGTCACCCTGGCCATCGGTCATCGGGATGAACCGCTCGCCCTGGCTGGTGATTTCGAAGCTCCCGTGGATCGCGGTGCCGTCGGTGAGGGTGGCCAGGCGGCCGCCGATGAGCATGCGGCGGGCGGTGGGCATGTCGCCGTGGGTGAACTCCAGGTCCATCAGATCGAAGATGCGCCGCGGATCGACGGCGACGAACATCGTGCGATCCGGCTGGAAGGCCGCGCCCGCGACGGCGAACATGCTGTCGCCGAGCTGGGGGTGAAAGTAGCCGATCGGCGTCAGGTCGGGCGTGCCGTCGGGCAGCCGGCGGATCGGCCCGGAGCGAGCGATGATCTCCAGATCCTGCTCACTGATTCCTCCAAAGTCGTAGAGGAAGACGTCCGGAAACGCGTCGGGCAACTCCCAACCCTCGATGCTGCTGCGGCCCTGCGTATTCATGACGATCAGCACCGCCAGGCCCACCATGAGCGCCGCGGCAGTGCCCGCGGCACGCCAGAGTCCGGAGGAGAGCTGCTGGCGGAGCAGTGCAGGCTCGACGCGCCAGAACCAGGCGGCGGGGCGGGCCAGGAGGCGTTCGACGAGCCAGAGGATCATCGGGGCGATCAGAAAGAAGCCGAGCATCAGGCAGGGCAGGCCCACGAAGAAGTGCATCCAGAAGCGAATGTCTTTTTCCAGTTGCTGCGACAGCGGCGTAACCCCCAGGGCGGGCCAAAGCAGGCATGAGTCGATCGAGATCAGCAGCAGCCCGACCCCGAAGACCCGCCAGGGAGCCCCCGATGCCGGCGGGGCGGCACTGGGACGCATCGCCTCCAGCGGATCGGTCCGTCCTGCCT
>JBGTBZ010000287.1:0-1609 GCA_041749155.1 Phycisphaerae bacterium | reverse complement strand
GCCCGTGGGTCGCATGGGCTCCGCCCAGTGGCAGCGCCGCAGAGTCGAGGAAGCCGCCGCCGCCGCACGCATCGCCGCCGCGGAGCGCGAGGGGGAGCTTCTGCGACGTTTCGAGGACATCCGCCGCCAGAACCCGGATGTGCCGGCCGGCGCCCTTCTGATGGGTCTGCCCGCTTCAGAGCGTCCTGATGCCCTTCGGGCCCTGCTGAGGGGCGCCGGCGGAAGGCAGACCAGCCGCATCTTCGCCGTCTCAGGGGACATGCTGTGCGAAGTGGATGTGGTTTCCGACCAGGTGCTCCCGCTGACGCTTTCGGGCGAGCTTGGACCCCTGCGCAGCGTGCGCGCCGTACAGCGGCGGGGAACTCCCCACCTGCTCGTGGGAGCGCGAGATGGCGTCTACCTGCTCGACCCCGAAGTGCCCGAGACCGCGGAGGCGTTCGAGGTGGACGTGGGGGGGAGTCCCTTCGGCTTCAGCAACCTGGCCTATGACGAGACGGTAAGCGTCATTTACGCGACACACGCCGACGTCGGCCTCGTCAGTTGGCAGATCGACCTTGGCATCGTGACGATCCGCGGAAGGGACGACTTCGGCGGCGAGACTCCACGGCAGATCGACGTCAGTCCGAGCGGGACCCACGTTGCCGCCGGTGGCGGGCTCTGGCGGGTCGGATCGTCCGGCAAGCCCGAGCCGGTAGAGGGGACTGAGGGCGAGTCGGTCTGCTTCCTGGTCGGCACGGAACGCGAGCTGATCCTCGTCCGCCCCAGCGGTCGGGTGACGATCGTCTCCCGATCAACTGGGAAGGCGTCGGAGGGCACCTCCCGGGGCGATGTCATTGCGGTCGGTGCCGCTTTGCCCTGGCTTGGGGATGTGCGCCTTGCGGTCGGGGACAGTTTCAGCACGAGCCTGTCTGTCCTGGGCCCGCACGACGACGTTCGCACGACGCTTCAGCACGCTCAGGGCCCGTTCAAGGCGCTCGCGGCCGGCCCGGATGTCATCGCGGGCATTTCCAGCGACCGCAATCGCCTGGTGTGCTGGCGCCCCTGGCAAGAGCAATCTTTCGCCGACCTTCACCTGATTTCCCGCACGCGTAGCCGCCTGGCGGATATTACCGTGGTTTGAGGCTGCTCCGGCCGCCCCGGCGTGGGCCTACCATCGCCGGCAATGCTGCGCGGCGGGCAAGTCGGGGATGTTCAGAGCGCCTCGGAGACGGACAAGCCTGAGCCGGCGCCCGCCTCAGGGGAGGCCGCGCCGTTGCCGTCGCGTGCGCAAGCTGTTGCAAATAAACCTGTTACGCGCCACTCGCCCCAGAGTTGGCGCGCCCTGTTCTTCAGTCTGCTCGTGCTGGCCTTGCCCATTATGGCCGAGCACTTCCTCCACATCGCCGTTGGGATCACCGACACTTACCTCGCCAACAACATGGTTCTGACCTCCGGCCTGGCCGGTGAGGAACTGGCCATTGCCCGCTCGCAGAACGCCGCCGCAGCGGCGGCGATCGGGAGCACGACGTACCTCGTCTGGCTCCTCGGGATCATGGCGGGTGCGGTCGGAACCGGCTCGACGGCCCTGATCGCTCGCGCCACCGGTGCCCGCGACCGTCGAACCGCCCGG
>JBGTBZ010000286.1:0-6866 GCA_041749155.1 Phycisphaerae bacterium | reverse complement strand
TGCTCGCCGCCGCCGATGCCTTCGGCTCGATGGGGCTTGACCGCCAATCCGCCCTGTGGCACGCCCGCAAGCTGCGCGACGACGAGACGCCGCTCTTCGAGCTGAAATATGAGATTTCAGATTTCACGGTTGAGATTTTAGACCAGACGCATTTGAGACCACCGCGCGACCTCCCAGTCCCACTTCCAAAGCTCCCCGAGCTCCGCCACGTCATCCAGGATTACGGCACCGTCGGCCTTTCCCTCCGGCCGCATCCCATCCACTTCCTCCGCCCTTTCCTTGACTCGCGAAAGGCTGTCCGCGCGGTGGAACTGGCGGATGAGCGGCGCTTCCCCAGCGGCCGCGGCGTAACCGTTGGGGGGCTCTGTCTCGTGCGGCAGCGCCCTGGGACATCCAAGGGGATCGTCTTCATGACGATCGAGGACGAGACAGGCGTAGCCAACCTCGTCGTCCGCCCGCAGGTCTACGACCGCTACCGCACCGCCGTCCGCGGCGCCGGCTCGATGATCGTCCGCGGACGGATCGACCGGGCGGGCGAGGTCGTGCACGTCGTCGCGACCTCGCTGGAATCGATGGATGAGCGCCTGACTTGCATGCGTCATGTCTCGCGCGACTTTCACTGAAACGGCCCTCGCCTACCCTCGCCTACCCTCGCCCACGATGAGCCTCCTCTTTTCTCCCATTACTTTTCGCGGCGTCACGGTGCGCAATCGCGTCTTCGTTTCGCCCATGTGTCAGTATTCCGCGGTCGATGGCATGCCGAATGACTGGCACCTGGTGCACCTTGGCAGCCGGGCCGTCGGCGGAGCCGGCCTTGTCATGGCGGAGGCGACCGCCGTCTCCCCCGACGGACGAATTTCGCCGGCTGATACAGGGATCTGGAATGACCAGCAGGCGGACGCTTTCGCGCCGATCGCGGCGTTCATAAGCAGGCAGGGCGCGGTTCCTGCCATCCAACTCGCCCACGCGGGCCGCAAAGCCTCCAGCGGCATCCCCTGGGAGGGCGGCGGCCCCCTGCCGCCCCAGCGCGGCGGGTGGGAGACGATCGCCCCGAGCCCCCTGCCGTTCGCCGATGGCCATTACACGCCACGCGAGATGAGTCTCGCGGACATCGACCGGGTAGTCGAGCAGTTCGCCGCCGCCGCGGGGCGTGCCGTGAGAGCGGGGTTCCAGGTGGTGGAAGTGCATGCCGCCCACGGTTACCTGATCCATGAGTTCCTGTCGCCGCTTTCTAATAATCGCACGGACGACTACGGCGGGACGCTCGAGAACCGCATACGCCTGGCCGTGCGCATCGCTGAAGCCGTCCGCGGGGCCGTTTCGGACGGGATGCCGGTCTTCGTTCGCATCTCTGCCACCGACTGGACCGACGGCGGTTGGGATCTGGCCCAGTCGATCGCGCTGGCCCAGTTCCTGAAGGAAGCCGGGGTGGACCTCATCGACTGCTCCAGCGGGGGAAACATCCCTCGGGCGAGCATCCCCGTCGGCCCCGGTTACCAGGTGCCCTTCGCGGAGGCCATCCGCAGAGAGGCCCAAATCGCAACCGGCGCCGTCGGCATGGTCGTCGAGCCGCAGCAGGCGGAGCAGATCCTCGAGCAGGGGCAGGCGGACGCTGTCCTGCTGGCCAGGTCGTTCCTCTACGACCCGTACTGGCCGCTTCATGCCGCCGAAGCCCTCGGGGTGGCGGTCGATTGGCCTGTGCAGTACGGCCGCGTGAAGACGCAGCCCCGCTCGGTTTCCCGGGCCGCTGATTAACGTGATCCCGATGGCAGCGGCTGCGGCTGGCGAGTCGGGCCGAGGATTCTCAGGCGCACGTTCCCCGCGTCATCTTCCTCGATGCGGGCACGGTCGATAGCCAGTTCCCGCGCTGGTCCGCCTGTGGGCTCCTGGTGGACGTGGTAGACATAGAACAGCTCCCTGCCGTCGGGTGAGCGGATGAACGCACCGTGGCCCGGGCCGCTCACAATTCCGCCTGGCGTCTCGCCGCCCGCCAGGACCGGGTTCTCCTCCGCCTTGGTCCACGGACCCGTCGGGTGCTCGGCGATCGCATAACCCACGGCGTACTTCGGATCGAAGAAGCCGTTGGCGGAGTAGGTCAGCAGGTAGACGGGCTTACCGTCGCGGCGCACGTGGCGGAGAATATGCGGGGCCTCGTTCCACTCCCCGCCCTCCCAGGGCTGGTCGGGTCGCATGCAAAGGCTTGCGTCGCCGACGACGTTCAGCAGATCATGGGAGAGCTGGACGACGTAGATGCTGCTTGTCGGGCTCTGACTGATGTCGCGGACGTAGAAGAGATACGGCGTGCCATCGGCGTCGATGAACGGCGAGGCGTCGATAACGCTGAAGCCGGGGTCCCACAGCGGCGCTTTCTCGTCCTGAAACGGCCCCAGCGGTGAGTCGCTGCTGGCCACGCAGATGCGCAGGTGCTGCTGCAACTCGCCCGTCTCACCGCGGGCGCTGTAGAAGAGGTAAAAGCGGCCGTTGTGCTCGATGACCTCAGGCGCCCAGAAATTATGCCGGCCCCACGAGTCTTCGCCGCGTGTGAAGCACATGCCGCGCTCCCGCCACTCGCGGAGGTTCGGGCTCGTCCAGACCCTGTAGCCGTCGCGGGCGCTGGTCGCGTAGAGGTAGTAGACCCCTTCATGCCGCAGCACGAAGGGGTCGGCCAGGTCGATGCCGATGGGGTTGGCATAGGTCTGGTCAAGCGCCTGCGCCGCCTCAACGAGGGCTGCGCCACGGCAACCTGCCAGCAGGGTGACCAGCAGAAGGAGGCTGGAGCTCAACACTTGAGACATCGCTTAGCACGCGTGACGTCGCTTGCGCGCCATCCAAGGCGAAAGGAAAACCGCCGGACCCCAACGGCCCGGCGGTCTGCTAAGCTGGGGATCTAGGATTCGAACCTAGACTAACTGATCCAGAGTCAGTCGTGCTACCGTTACACCAATCCCCAAACTGCCCGCGATCCTAGCCCGGGGCGGCGCGGGCGTCAAAGGACGCTACGCCGCACTCTCAATCGTCGTCGAGCGCCTCCAGGAACTCATCGATCCTCTCCTTGAGCCGGTCCTCCGGCTGAGGGTACTCGAGGTCCAGCGACTCCAGCGCCTTTCGTACGATTTCCGCAACCTGAAGGTTCCGGTACCACTTCTGGTCCGCGGGGATCGCGTACCACGGGGCCCATGGCGTGCTGCAATGGTTCAGGGCGTCCTCGAAGGCCGCCTGATAGCTGTCCCAGCGGCGGCGCTCCGCCAGGTCGTTTTCGCTGAACTTCCACCACTTGTCCGGCCGCTTCAGCCGATCGCGAAACCGCTCGGCCTGCTCAGCCTTCGAGAGGTGCAAGAAGAACTTCAGGATGCGCGTACCCTCGCTCGCCAGGGTCTGTTCGAAGTGGTTGATCTGCTCGTAGCGCCGCCGCCATACTTCTTCGGGAACGATCCCCCTCGCCCGCTCCACGAGCACGCTCTCGTAGTGGCTGCGGTTGAAGATACGGATGTGCCCCCTGGGAGGGCACTGCTGGTGATATCGCCAGAGATAGTCGTGCGAAAGCTCCAGCGGTGTCGGAACCTTGAAGTTCGCCACGCTGATCCCCTGCGGGTTGATGCACCCGAAGACGTTGCGGATCGTGCTGTCCTTTCCGCCGGCGTCGATCGCCTGGAGAACGATGAGCACCGCGTGCTTCGACTCGGCGAAGAGGATTTCCTGGAGCTCAACCAGCCGCTTCAGATGCGCCGCCGTGCGGTCCCTAGCCGTCTGTTTGTCGATGCCCGATTCCCTGCCGTCGGTCGGCGCAGTGGCGAGGCCAACAGGCCTGCCTGGTTCGACGAGATGCGGCGAGTCGATCAGCACCGGGCCCATGCCAATACGGTAGCTGAACCAGCCAGCCGGCAACAATGGCGCCCGTCGGCAGCGGCCGGGCCACGCAGCACATCACCTCAGGAACGGCAGCTCCACGACCTGGCCACGCGCCCGCCTTCCCTCCGCCGCCACGCGGACGTTGGTTCCGGGCTCAAAGTGCGGCCGCTTCAGTGTCGCGAGGGCGATGCACGCATTCGACAGCACCGGCGAGAGTGTGCTGCTGGTCACGATTCCCACTGGCTGCTCATCCACCTCCACCTCCGCCCCCGCTGCGGGCAACGCATCTTCCTGCATCTGGATGCCCACGATCCGCCGCGCCGTCACGTTGCGCGCGTGCATCCGCGCGACCACTTCCTGACCCAGGTAACACCCGCCGCTGACGCTGACCGCCTTCGCGAACAGCGGCCCGGTCTCCGCAGGAAGCATCCCGCCCCGGGAATCCGGCAGTTGCTCGGCCTTCTGTCCCGGCCGGCTGGGTGCCGCCGCGGCAAAGTCGACCCCCAGCAGCGGCGTGCCCGCCTCTACGCGACAGGCGTTGAACATCGCCCATCCCACGGGGCGCAGGCGCCGTCGGCCCGGGCTGGGCCCGTCTTTGGGCTGCCCGAAACGCGTCGTCAGGTCTTCCCAGAGCCGCACCACCTCCTGCCGCTTCGCCAGCAGGTGCACGCCCGGCACGCCGCAAACATCGTCCCGCCAGGCCAGCACCGGCACGCCGCCAACCGTGAACTCCGCCGTGGGCAGGTCGAAAGTCGCCGGAAAGTCCTCTGCCGTCGCTTCGAACGCCGGGAGTGCGTCGGCGGCGTCGGTCAGGATCCGAAGCGCCTCCGGGCCGTGAATGGCTAGCTCGTGGAGGTCCTCGCTGGCGTTGCGCATTCTCACCTTCTCGCCGAACAGGTAGAGGTCGAAGCTGCGCAGCAGCATGTCGGCCGCCTCCCGATCGCACTCCAGAAGGGTTCGCTCGCCTGCGAACTCGAGCACGTGCACGTCGCCGACTATGCGGCCTTTGAGGTTCAGGAAGAATGCGTAACAGCCGTGCCCCGCCGTCAATGCCCTACGCGATCCGGGTTGAACCAGCGCGTTGGTCAGCAGATTGTTCAGAAAGCTGTGACGGTCGGCACCGGAGAACTCGAGTATCCCTCGCTGCGGCAGGTCCACGAGGCCGGCCCCCTTGCGAATTGCGGCATATTCGGCCTGCGGTTGGCCGAAAGTGCTGACGATCGGGAGGCCCCCCCACGCAGCCCATTCGATGGCTTCATCGCCCCGAAAATGATTCTGTAGATGTGCCTCCCCCGGCACTTTTTGCGCCTGTGACCCAATATCTTGTGGTTCGGACATGTTCGTTACACCGTGCGTAGGAGCGTTCACTGGAGCGAAGATCAGGCGATAGCGACGGTTGCGATTCCCTCAGTTTACGCCTCGTGTTGCGAACGGTTACAAAGCGCGCCAGCGTTCAATCGTGTCGTTAGCATGCGGCCCGCACGGATGCAGCCGTGGAAGAACTCCCCGCTCTTGCTGGCAAGTTCTTTACGGTCGACAGGCCGAGAGGCCAGTTTCAGTACATGATTAAGCTGCGGCACGAGCAATCGGCCGCGGACGCAGCCTCGGTGCAACGCCGCAAGGACGGGAGCAATGCGCGCTCAGAACACCACCTTCGACTCCCCCGAACCGTCGTCGCCGCCCCTTTGGGTGGTCGGGGCGCCCCTGCCCGAGCGGCCGGACCCACTTGTCGCCCCGGGGCAGGCCCAGCCGCAAGGTTCGCTCGATCTTTCGGGCATTCTGGCGGGCTGGGAGTACGAGCCGGGCCGCCTAAACGTCCGGAAGATCATGGGCGACGATGGCAGGCCGCGGCTCCAGGTGCGGCTGGAGTTGGGCATGATGCAGATGGAGGTCACCGGCCGCCCCGACGGCAAGCGGCCCCATGACAGCCCATCCCTGCTGGACTACCACGTCGAGCGCCTCAACGCCCATCGCACCAGGTATGGCACCGAACTGGGCTTTGTCCTCTCCCCCAACGACTGTCGTGAGCTTCGCGACGAGGCTGCCCTCTACTACCACCGCTACCTGGGCCTCTTCATCCTCGGCGAGTACCTGGCCACCATTCGCGATACCGCCCGCAATCTTCAAGCCGCTGACTTCTGTGCCCGCCACGCCACAGAAGGCCACGATGGCGTCGCCATGGAGGTCTATCGGCCGTACCTGCTGATGATGCATGCCCGCGCCTCCGCCGGCCTCGCACTGCAGGAATACGACTATCGGCGGGCACTTCGGGCTATCCGCGGCGGCTTGCGGCGGCTCAGGCGTCATTACCGCCGCTTCGGTGGGGGCCGGGCCTGGCGCGGCAGCGCGGAGGTTCGAGTGCTGCGGCAGCTCTCCAGTCACCTGAGTCGGCTGGTCCCTCAATCGCCCCAGCGCCGTCTGAAGCGCGAGCTGGAAAGGGCGATCCACCGCGAGCAATATGAGCGGGCCGCCGAGCTGCGCGATGAGATCGCCCGCCTTGGCTGACCCATCCCTCCCACACATTCGCTGCGATTGCATCCCGGGCCGTCTACAATGGCCTGAGTAACGGGCCATGTCGTTCACCGACGCAAGAGAGCGGGCTATTGCCAAGCGCGAAGGCGACACCGCACGGCCGGCGGGCGCCGCCGCTGTCCTCATCAGCTTTGAGGGGCATCCGAGCCGCGACGGCTACGAGACACGCCTCGAGATCGAGCTACCCGTCCGGCTTCATGACACGCCCCTGGATCGCCGCGCCTTCGCGGACCGATTCCTGCGTTTCAGCGCTGTAGGCACCGCCGAGCAGGTCGCCGACTACCTGCGGCCCCAGCTTGACGCCAACGTGGCAACGGTTCTTCGGGAGCATCCTGTTGGCGAGCTTATGGACGGCCCCGCGGTAACGGAGCTTGCCCATGCGCTGAAGACGGCCGCCCTCAAGCCCCTCTTCGCGGCCGGGCTGGAGCTGGACGGCGAGCCCGTGGTTCGCATGGGCTCCGCCCAGTGGCAGCGCCGCAGAGTCG
>JBGTBZ010000285.1:0-4660 GCA_041749155.1 Phycisphaerae bacterium | reverse complement strand
GCCCGCACCGATTGCGACGTTCAAGCACGCCCTGACGCACCGCCGCTACGAGTTTCGCGTCTTTTCCTGCTCCAGCCGGTGGCCGGCGCCCGCCGGGGCGCGATGGGCATCGGTGAAAGAACTGGAGGCGTATCCAATGCCCCGGCCCCATGTCAGGATCGCGGCTTTGCTTGACGGCCCGCCGGCGAGGGGGGATGTTGCACCCCGTAATGGACGTTGACGGCCTGTTGTTCCTGCTGATCTTCGCCGCCGCGGCGGTGGTGATTGGGCTTGTGGCGTGGCACCACCACCACAAGCGTCGTGAGGCGCTGAGTCACCTCGCCCTGGATCTGGGCTGGGTGTTTTACGCCGACGGCGTGGGCGACGAGCGGGACGACGTCTTCGCCAGCCTGATAGGCCGGCTCATCCAGGGCCCCGACGCCCGGTTCCGTGCCTTTGGTGTCTTTGACCGCGGTCGCGACCGGCGGGCCTACAACACGCTGCAGGGCTCCCTGAAGCTCCCCGCGCCCGGCGGCCTGAAGCCTTGTCCCGGCATCATGGGGGATTATCGATACACCACCGGCAGCGGCAAAAATAAGAAGACGCACCACTTCTCCTACCTGATCCTGGAGCTTCCCCTGGGCCCGGTGCCGGAGACCATCATCCGGCCAGAGGGCTTTTTCGACCAGATCGCGGGGTTCATGGGGTTCGACGACATCGATTTCGAGTCGGCTGAGTTCAGCGATGCCTTTCACGTAAAGGGCGCCGACAAGCGCTTCGCCTACGACCTCTGCCACCCGCGGATGATGCAGTTTCTCCTGGCGACGCGACCGGAAATGTTCGAGATCGACCGCTTCCACATCTGCGTCTCCGCGGGCCGGGGACGGTGGTCGCCGGAGGCCTTCAAGCACCGTCTACTCTGGGTGGCGCAGTTCCTGGAGCAATGGCCGCGGCACGTTGTGGATCGCCTTTCGCCGCGGCCGACGGCGGAAGTTGCACAGCCCTGGGGAGTCCCGTCATGATGTTCGCAAGGGCCGTGCAACTGGAAATACCCACGATCGTGCTGGTCGCGGCGCTGCTCGTCGTGGTGGTGCCGATCATCTACGTCGTCGTGACGTACAACCGCATCGTCCGCCTGCGGCAGCACATCCGCGAGGCCTGGGCGGACATCGACGTGGAGCTCAAGCGCCGCCATGACCTGATTCCCAACCTCGTCGAGACCGTCAAGGGCTATGCCGCCCACGAGCGCGAGGTGCTGACGACGCTCATCGAGTTGCGCAACAAGGCCGCGGGCGACACCAGCCCGCGCGAGCTCGGGCAGGATGAAACCGCCATTCAGCGGCAGCTCGGGCGCGTCTTCGCGCTGGCGGAGGCATATCCCGACCTGAAGGCGGACCGGCATTTCCTTGAGCTTCAGCGAGAATTGGCCCTGACCGAGGACCGCCTGGCGGCGGCGCGGCGGTTCTATAACGGCAACGTGCGGGAGTTGAACGCGCTGGTGCAGTCGGTGCCGTCGAACCTGGTGGCGAGCATGGCCGGAGCGACGACGGCGGACTACTTCGAGCTGGCCAGCGACGCCGAGCGCGTCGCGCCGCGCGTGCAGATCTGACGCCCGCTTGCCATCTCGTACAATACCTGCATGCCCGACTGGCAGCGACTGCGTGGCAGGTTCATCGTCCTCGACGGCGGGGAGGGGTGCGGCAAGAGCACGCAGGCACGCATGCTCGTGCATTTCCTGCAGGACCAGCAGCGCCTGCCGGTGACCCTGGTACGCGATCCGGGAACAACGGCCATCGGCGAGAAGATCCGGGCGATCCTCCTGGACCCTCAGCACGACGAGATGGCCATGCGCTGCGAGATGCTGCTCTATATGGCGGCGCGCAGCCAGATGATGCAGCAGGTCATCCGCCCGGCGCTGGCAAAGCAGGAAGTTGTCCTGTGCGACCGGTTCGTCTCCAGCACGCTGGCCTACCAGCTTGGCGGAGATGGCCTGACCGCCCAGGAGATCATAGCGGTGGGCGAGGCGGCGATCGGCGGCAAATGGCCTGATCTGACGCTGATCTTCGACATGCCCGTGGAGCAGAGCCAGGCACGCGTGACGGCGAAGTTTGTGCCGCTGTTCGAGGGGGCTGGCGACATCCCCGATCCGAGCAAGGACCGGATTGAGCAGCGTCCGGTCGAGTACCACCGGCGCGTCCGGCAGAACTACCTGACCCAGGCGGGCCAGATGCCCGAGCGATACGCGATCATCGACGCATCGCGCGGCGAGGTTGAGGTGTTCAACGACGTCCTGCGGGCCCTCGAACGCCTGGGATAGACTACCGGGACATGCCCACGGCAACCGTCTACCGCTGGCCCGAACTGCCCGCCGACCACCCGATGCCCCTCCTTGAGCGGCGGCGCTTCGCGGGCGAGCGCATGACGGTCGCCCGCATCGTGCTCAAAAAGGGGTGCCAGGTCCCGCTGCACTCGCACGAGAACGAGCAGATTTCGCTCATCGTCTCTGGCCGCCTCCGCTTCGGCGTGGGGGAGGGCGGCAGTCAAGAGATCACTGTCGGCTCCGGCGAAGTGCTGCACCTTCCACCCAACGTGCCGCACTCGGCCTATGCCGAGGAAGAGACGGTCGTGCTCGATCTCTTCAGCCCGCCGGCGACGAGCACGGGGATCGACCAGGGAGCAGAGTCCGCCGTCCGCGCCTGAAATGCCATGGCAGATGCCTTTGATGCGATCATCGGTCAGGATGAGGTGATCGGGCGACTGCGCGCGGGGCTTGCGGCCGACCGCCTGCCGCACGGACTGCTCTTTGCCGGGCCGGTTGGGGTTGGCAAGTTCACCACCGCCAGGGCCCTGGCGGAGGCGTTCCTGGGCGGCGGCGAGGATCTTGCCCATCGCATGGAGGCGGGCACCTACCCCGATTTCCGCGTCATCACGCGCCAGCTCATCCGCTATCACGACGAGACCGGCAAGAGCAAGGGCATCGACCTCTCGGTGAAGGTCGTCCGTCCCGAGCTCATCGAGCCCGCCAACCGGCACAGCGTGGAGGGGCGCGGCAAGGTTTTTGTCGTCGAGGAGGCCGAGACGATGAACGCGGCCGCCCAGAACGCCCTGCTCAAGACGCTTGAGGAGCCCGCGGGACGCACCCTCATAATCCTGCTCACCGATGCCCCAGAATCGCTTCTGCCGACGATCCGCAGCCGCTGCCAGACGTTTCAATTCGTCTGCTTGTCGGAGGAGGACGCGGTGCGCGCACTAAAGATGCGGAGCGTTGCCCCACGCGAGGCGAAGTACGCCATTGCCCTCGCCGGCGGTTCGCCCGGGAGGGCATTGCGCTTCCTCGAGGACGGCGTTGTCGACGCGTCCGCGGAGCTCTTTCGCCTGCTGGAGGGCGGTGGAGACCTCAAGACCTGGCTCAAAGAGGCCGCCGAGCAGCAGGCCCAGAAAGACCTCTCGCGTGATCCGCTCGGAAGCAAGGACGCCCTCACGCGCCAGGGTTACACGCTTTACCTGAGTCTCGCGGCCGACCACTTCCGCCGCCGGCTGGCGGAGGATGGCGATGCGGGGGACCTGGAAGCGATCTGCACGCGGATAGACGCGATCGCACGGGCGGAGCGGTACCTCGGCGCGAACGTCAACGTCGCCCTTGCGATGCAGCAACTCGATCTTGCGCTGCAGAAATGACTCGCCGTGCTGCTGTCAAGCCGCGGCGCCGCTTTGCTTGTTCTGATTTGCCCGGGCTCCCGATACGCTCTGGCGCATGACCCCCGAGCCCGACGACCGCTATTCAAAGCCCGGATTCGGCAACGATCCCCGGTATGCCTCCCTCCGCGAGACCTTTGAGAAAGCCTTCGGCGGTGACGACGCCGACGAGAACGCCTGGAACGACGCCACGATCAACATCATCCAGGCGCCCGGCCGCGTGAACCTCATCGGCGAGCACGTCGATTACAACGACGGCCTGGTCTTCCCAATGGCCATCGAGCCGCGGATCACCTTCGCCGTCCGCCGCCGCACCGACGGGCAGGTCCGCGTGCAGTCCGAGCAGTTTCCCAATGACGAAGCGGCCTTCGAGATCGACGACGAGGCTCCGGGCCAGCCGGCCTGGAGCAACTACATCCGTGGCCCGATCGCGATCATGCGCCGCCGCGGCATGATCCTGAACGGCATGGACATGTACCTCATGCACAGCCTTCCGCCGGGGGCCGGGCTGTCCAGCAGCGCTTCGCTGGAGGTCGGCACGACCGTCGCGATGCTCCATGCCACCGGGGCGGAAATGAGCTGCCGCGACGTCGCCATTCTCTGCCGCGAGGCGGAGAACACCGTTGTGGGGGTGCCGGTCGGCATCATGGACATGACGGCGGTCGCCTGCGCGCAGGAGGATCACGCCCTCCTGATCGACTGCCGGACGCTCGAAATGACAAATGTGCCGATGGACCCGAAAAAGATCGCCGTGGTAATCACCGATACGAAGGATGAGCATCGCGTGACCGAGGGCGAGTACGCCGCCCGGCGCGAGCAGTGCCAGCAGGCGGCGACGTTCTTCGGCGTCGCCTCGCTGCGCGATGTGAGTCGTGAGAAGATCGACAGGGCCCAGGGGAAGCTCGATGAGGTCCTGCTGAAGCGGGCCCGACACGTCGTCACGGAGATCATCCGCACCGGGGCCTTTGTCGAGTCGCTTCGAGAT
>JBGTBZ010000284.1:0-3551 GCA_041749155.1 Phycisphaerae bacterium | reverse complement strand
GAATCCAGCACGGCCTACCAAGCCTACTCAACGGGTAAAAGCAGCCTTCGTCCGCCCCGCTCCCCGCCGAGCGGTCGCCAGCGGGACACTCCTCCAAGACAATGGCGCGCGAGCGGTCTGCTTTGCGCCGTCCCGGAGCGGTGGACAACTGCTCGATTTTTTCCCTGTGCTGTCCCTGAGTGTCCCTGACACCCGGGACCTCTGCCGATTTCTAAACGGAGCGTATGGAGCGCGTGCGCGGAGCACGAAGACCAGAACCACGCCAGGCGATCGTAATCCCAGGTCCGTCGAGCCGTGCGTATGAACGCCGGCGGGTCAAACCGACGCAACGACGCAAGCGGACTCGCTGCACGCATGGAACAGTGAGGCGACTGCCGGACGGAGCACCGGGCTGCGCTTGTTTCGTTTGTGCTCGTACATCCGTTCGTCCGCCTCAGCCACGAGTTCGGCAAGTGGCCGAGGATTGGCGGGATCCCACCGGGTCAGACCGACACTGAAGGAAAGCGAGGGTTCGTCGACGCATGCAGCGTTGTGTCGAGCCAGGCACTTTTCCAGGCGATCCCGAATGGTGTCACCAGCCTGAACGAACACGGGGATTTCGCCGACGATGCAAAACTCGTCGCCCCCTATCCGGGCAATCACGTCCGAATCCCGGAAAGTTCTGCGAAACAGATCGGCGGCTCGCAACAGCAGGCGGTCACCCGCATCGTGTCCCTGTTCGTCGTTGACCCTCTTCAGACCATCGAGATCGAGCATGAGGACTGAAACCATCGACTTATCGCGTGCGGCCGAACGAAGAACCTGGGCAGCGAGGAACTCGTGCCCTCGACGATTGTAGAGGCCCGTTAGGGAATCGGTGAGCGATATCTTCTCAAGCGCTTCCAGCCGCAATGCCCGGCTGTTCGCGAGCTGTCGAGTCAGGAAGGTCACTGCTGCCAGTGCAAGACAAAGCGTGACGAAGATCGCCTGAGGAAGCCAGCGTCCAGGGCCCGATACGGCCCGGAGCAGTTCCGCCTCCGGCGCCGATACCACCAGGCGCCACGGCGTTCCCTCCACGCGGGCAACCGCGAAGCGCTCGGCTTTGCCGGAACCTTCGTAGCGACCTTCGTTCGCGAAGGCGATCGCCTCCCACAGGGGCAAGTCGTAGTGCTGCATCAAATCCGCGGCCTGCAGGCCGGGACGGCTGCTCGCGATCGTCGCTGTCCTCTCGTCCACCAGATAGACACGAGCGCCGGCCACGGGCACGATATTCTGGAGATAGCTGCTCCCGAGCGTGGTGTTGGCGATAGTTAGCGCGCCGCTGAAAACACGTCGTCCATGAATGGTCTCGATCGGAACGGCAAACCCGACAACGGGAACGGAGTGCGCAGCCGAGAAAACGATATTCGACACCGAAGCCCGACCCTCCAGCGCCGCGCGAAGGTGCGCGTAGCCGCTAGCGACTTCGGTACCGAGCAGACCTGTAGAAGGCGGTTCTACGGCCAGGAGTCGGCCGGCTTTATCCAGGAGCAGGGCAGCGGGAAATCCGAGAGCCGAGGAGAAACGTGTGAATTGTTCAGCGGAAACATTTCCACCGAGTTCCGCGGCAGCTTCCAGGCTCTCCCGGGCCAGCAAGTCTTTGCTGTATGCCGTCAGAAACCTCGAGGCGATCTCAGCGCGCATGCGAAAGCGGTCCACCAATTCCTGTTCGCTTTGCGCCTGACTACGTAACAGTTCCCAGCCCAGTCCGAACAAAAGTAGCAGTGAAAGCGCAATCGCCACGTTGGTCCAGATGGTCCGGCCGGCGACTGCTTGCATGGCATTCGGGCTTGTCGAAGCGCTTGCCATACCTGCAGGTCCAAGCGGCACGTTCGCGGTCATCGCTGAAAGGTCTGGCTCGTGCCCACACCTGCGAACCAGGACGTGACCGCTAGCTCCTGATCATCCGCAAGGGACCGGTCGCTGCACGCTACGCGCCCCGGTGGACAGGGTCCGATCGGGCCATTCGTATATGTCACAGGGCCAGCGAAAGCACGTTGCGGCAGTCTGAACCCGAAAGCGCCAGAGGGCTTCGGGGACATACGATCAAAGAACGCGCGCACTCGGCATGCGGTATCCGGGATCCAATCCGCAAACACTGGTCGTCGAGCCGTATTGCGACCCCGTCGACGATCGCGAGACGTGGATAACGGAATTGGTTCATCGGGTTCATCGATGGAGTGGTTGTGCATATCGCCAGTTCTTCTGCTCCCGCCTTTGAACGCAAGAATAAGACCTGTTCCCCTCGAGGGCCGACGGACGGCCGGGGTTTTGACAAGCGGTAGCCAATGCCCCAGCGGCGTCGGGATCTCGTCTCCGGCCCGTTCCGGAGTCTCTACGGCCCCGGTGGCCACTTCAAATTCCCCCATCTGTGGCCAGGTCAAATTCCCCCAGGCGCGACGGCAGGAGCGTAAGGATTGTTACTCGGAATCTTTGCCCTTTACAAGACGACGGGCAGCTTCTTTCAGACGATAGCTTTTGCCGCGGAACTCGGCGAGCACGCTGCGATGCATGAGACGGTCGAGGATGGCGGTGGTCAGTGCGGCGTCACCGAGGTACTTTTCCCAGTCGTCGATGATGCGATTGGAGGTAATGAGATTGCTGCGCCGTAGTTTATAGCGGCGGTGCAGGATGGATTGCAGTTCGTCAGCGCTTTCGGGAGCGATGCGTCGGGCCAGGAACAGATCGTCGAGGACCAGCAGGTTGGCGTCGATGGCGGGTTTGAACAGCCGGCGCTTGGTCAGCGGCGAAGCCTGCACCAGATCGATCAGCAATTCATCGGCCGTGGCATACACCACGCGCAGTCCGGAGCGCACGGCGGCATAGGCGATCGCTTTCGCGACATGACTTTTCCCGGTGCCGGACGGGCCGATGATCAGTCCGCTGTCGCCCTCGGCAATGAACTTCAAGGTGTGCAGTTCGAAGCAGGTGCGCTTGGGGATCTTGGGGTTGTAGCCCCAGTCGAACTCGGCGAGCGAGGCGCGCTCGTCGAGGCCGGAGAGCTGGAAGCGGCGGTCGAGCAATCGCGATTGGCGGCGGTCGAGCTCATCCTGGAGGATGGCCGCGAAGGTCTCGAGAAAGGGGAGGTTCGAGACCTGCGACTCGATGATGCGGGTTTCCAGCGTGGCGCGCATGCCAGACAAGCGCAACAGTCTTAGGGCTTGGTCAATTTCCATCTTGCTCATGCTCATGATCAACTTCTCCAGGGTCGGTGGTGCGGGGTCGGTGACGGCCGGTGGGCGGTAATAGGTAGGTAGCCGGCAAGGCCAGCCAATCGCGTGGCGGCGGTTTTAAGCGCCCGGGTTTGGTGCATCGAGGTAGCGCGGGCCATAAAGCATCGCCACGGGCTGGTTGACGCCGCGACCCTAGGCTCATGACTCGACACCTGCCGCGGGTGAGGTGTTGGCGGCGGCGATGCGGGCGAAGAACTCGGCATACTCGGACGGTGGACGAATCAGCTCGTGCTGCTGGGTCAGCGGTAGTTGTGGCTGGCGAGCATCGAGGTCGATCACCGCTTGGGCGAGCAGTTGCTC
>JBGTBZ010000283.1:0-3638 GCA_041749155.1 Phycisphaerae bacterium | reverse complement strand
CATGCCCGCGGGCTGTGGGGCAGCCTTGCGCACCGCCGCAGGTGACCCATCAGTCGGATGAAGGCCTCTTGAACCGCATCCTCCGCCGATTCCGGCACGATCTGGCGCGCATAAAGCAAGCAAGCCGCCGCATGGTGGGCGTAGGCTTGCTCCAGCACGATGCCGGGAGTTGGCTGAGGCGGGACGGCGGGCACGTTTTCAAATGTAACAACGTCACCGCCGCCCGCGTTTTCGGCTCACGATCCGATTAGACTTCGGAAGTGTGGACCTGTTGCAAACCCGCTGGCCGGGGTTGCCGGCATTATCGGACATGTTCTCTTCAGGAGAACAAGTTCGCTTGACTTCCTCGCCGATGTTCCTATATTGAGAGCATGCGAATCGTCAGCCCCAGGAAGGTCAAAGACTTCATGGCGGCTCACGCGAACTCCCGACCGTCCCTTACGGCCTGGCTTGCGATCGCCCAGAAAGCGGCGTGGAAGAACATCGTCGACGTCCGCAAGGACTACCCGAAGACCGACGCAGTGCCGATGAAGTCGGGACGGACGGCGACGATCACCAACGTCGGCGGCAACAACTACCGGGTCGCGCTCGACATTCACTACAACACCGGCATCGTCTTCATCCGCCGGGTGATGACGCACGCCGAGTACAACAAGAACGTCTGGCACGCAGATTTCTAGGAGTGAACATGGCCACCTCGACCGCCGCAACCCCCAAGGCCCTGAAGGCCTACCTCCGCCTCGCCGAGACCTGGCCGCCCCATGTTCCGCAGGATGAGGACGACTACCAAGCGGGTGCCGAGGCGGCCCACGCCCTTTCGGCCCGCGCTGAGGCGGGCAGGGAGCTGGGCGAGGGCGAGACGATGTACCTGGAGGCAGTGCTGGCGATGCTGGAGGCCTACGACGCCGAGCACGACGCGATGCCGGTGGCCGCCGACCTGCCGCTACCGGAGCGTCTACGTGGACTCATGGAAGTCTCAGAGGTCAACCAGTCGCAACTGGCGGAGATCGCAGGAATCAGCCGCGGCAACATCAGCGACGTCATTGCCGGACGGCGGGGGCTTTCCAAGGAGTCCGTGAAGCGACTCTCCCGTCACTTTCGTGTCAACACCGAGTTCTTCCTCTGAGAGACCCAACCCGGCTGTCCGAGGGGCGTCTTTACTGGCCGGGTTTGCAACAGGTCTCCACTTCCGTCAAAATTTCGCCGGAGGGGCTACAACGGAGCCAGATCCTTCACCGTCAGCTCCACGCTGATTCGCCCGTTCCACTCGTTGATGCTGGGCTCCGCCGCCAGGTCGAGGCGGCTGGCGTTCTTGAGGGTGGCGGCGAGCGGGCCGCAGCGGAAAGCGATGGCCTTGATGCGGCAACCCGCCTCATCGTCGAGCAGGAGCTGAAGGTGTTCGCCATTCTTGCCGCAGGCCCGTGCGCTGCGCACTGTCAAATCGCGTAACACCAGCAGCGGCTTGGGATTACCGACGCCGAAGGGACCCAACCGGGCCAGCTCCGCCACCAGCGGCTCATTGACGCAATCCAGCGTCACCTCCGCATCTGCCCGCAGTGTGGGCGAGAGATCCTGGCCCTGCAGGTCCCGACGGGCCAGCGCAACGAACTGCTCGCGGAACGCCTCGATGTACGAGGACTGGAGCCGCAGCCCCGCCGCCATGGCGTGTCCGCCGTGGCTTTCCAGGCAGGCGGAGCACTCCGCCAGGGCATGGGCCATGTGAAAGGTCGGGATGCTCCGCCCGCTGCCCGCGGCGGTGCCGTTCTCGGTGGCCAGCACGATCGCGGGGCGGTGGAACTGGTCGACCAGCCGCGAGGCGACGATTCCTACGACGCCGACGTGCCACCCTTCGCCATCAACGACGATGGCGGGGCAGTCTTCCGAATCCCATCCGCGGTCGCGGATCTGCTCGATGGCGGCTGCGACGATCTTCTTCTCAGTCGTCTGACGCTGGCGGTTCTGCTCTTCCAGGAAAGATGCGATGTCGCGGGCCTCGCCCTGCTCCGCTCGGGTGAGCATGTGAACAGCCTGCTCAGCATGCCCCATGCGCCCGCAGGCGTTGAGCCGGGGGCCCAGCAGGAAACCGACGTGATAGCTGTCGAGGTTCTGCCCGCCGAGGCCGGCGGAGTCGATCAGAGCCCGCAGTCCGTTAAGTCGGGTGCGGATAAGTCCGCCGAGGCCGAAGCGGGCAATGACGCGGTTTTCACCGGTGAGCGGGGCGACGTCGGCGATGGTGCCGAGGGCGGCGAGGGCAAGGGCCTCTACCAGGAAGTCGCGCATCTCCTGGCTGACCTTCGGCCGGCCGGTGACCCGCTTACCCACCTCCCAGGCCAGCTTGAAGGCCACGCCGGCGCCCGTGAGGTGCGGATTGCCGTAATCGGATCCCGGCAGCCGGGGATGCACGAGCGCAAAGGCCTCCGGCAGATCAGGTTCGCCCTTCTCCGCGGCGTTGTCCTTCCGAATGCGCCATTCGTGGTGGTCGGTAATGATCAGGTCCACGCCCGCTTCCTGGGCGAACAGGGCCTGATCGAGGGCGGTGATGCCGCAATCGACGCTGACAATGACCCTGTTGCCGTCGTTGACGAGCTTGAGCAGGGCGTCGCTGTTGAGGCCATACCCCTCGTCCACCCGGTGGGGGACGTATGTCTGGATGTCGGAAGGGTCTCCGCCCAGCAGGGTGAACGCATGCCAGAGAATGGCGGTCGCGGTGATGCCATCGACGTCGTAATCGCCGTAGATAACGATGCGTTCGCCGTCGCGAATTGCCCGGGCGAGGCGGTCGGCGGCTCGCGGAATTCCGCCGAGCCGGTCGGGCTCGATGAGGTGCGAGAGCTGGGGACGGACGAAGCAGTGGGCGTCTTCGAGGTTCTGGATGGTGAATCCGCGGTTCAGCAGGAGCTGAGCGGTGGTTGCGGAAGTGCCCAGGGCGCGTGCGAACTCCGCCGCCCGGGCGGCGTCGGGGGCGGGAATGCGCCATTGCCTGCGTGGAAACCTCATCTGGCGGCCTTCCTGGCCCGCGGCTCGGACATCCCTGTCGATCATCAGCGGCATCGCGTCATAATCGCACATTAGAGCGTCCGAGTCACGCCAGGCGGGGTCGGGCGGCAGCGCGGGCGAGTGGTCGGGGATGTTTCCCACAAGCGGGACTTTCCGTTACACCAGAAGCATGCCGCAACTCATCACCTCAAGCTGGTGGGCCCTGGGCCTGTTCGGCCTGTTCGTCGGCGTCTTCGCGGGGCTGTTTGGCCTGGGCGGCGGCGCCGTCATCGTCCCGCTGCTGGTCCTGGCATTCAAGTTCGACCAGCAGGCAGCCCAAGGGACGAGCCTGGCGGTGATTCTGTCGCCATCGGCGGCGCCGGCGATCTGGCGATACCACCAGGCTGGGGCGATCGACTGGTGGTTCGTGCTGAAAGTGGCGCCGTTCATGCTCGCCGGCAGCTACCTGGGGGCATGGATCGCGGTCTGGCTCCCGCAGGCCTTTTTGCGCATGTTCTTCTCGTTCGTGCTCATCTACATCGCGGGTTACATGATATTCAGCCGCTTCGACAGCCCGGTGAAGACGGTGATCTTCGCCGCCGTGCCAGCGGCGGTGACGGTGTTGCTGGCGGGGATGACGGGGGTGTTCAGCCAGGCGGCGC
>JBGTBZ010000282.1:0-4218 GCA_041749155.1 Phycisphaerae bacterium | reverse complement strand
CGGCATCGTCCTGGTGGGCGACCGCCTCTCCGACGTCGTTGCGGCCATCCGGCTCTCGCGGGCGACCATGACCAAGATCCGCCAGAACCTCTTCCTGGCGTTCATTTACAACGTGATCGCGATTCCAGTCGCGGCGGGCGTGCTCTACCCGTTCTGGGGCATCCTGCTGAGCCCCTACATTGCCGCCGCGGCGATGGCCCTGTCGGACGTGAGTGTGATCGGCAACGCCCTGCTGCTGCGACGGGCGCGGATTGATGGATAGCAGCCCTGATCGGCAGAAAAGGCGTATACTTAGGCAATGGAAGCAGCATTCACGCGCATCACGGTCGATCCAGCCCAGATGGGCGGTGTTCCGTGCATCCGCGGCCTGCGCATTCCGGTCGCGACCGTCGTCGGCATGGTCGCCGACGGAATGACGCACGCCGAGATCAAGGCGTCCTATCCGGATCTCGAGGGGGACGACATTACCAAAGCGCTACGCTTTGCGGGGGAGACGGTGCGCGAGCGCCAGCTCCCGGTGATCGACGCGGCTTGAGCGACGGGAGCGTCGATGCGATTCCTGATCGACAATGCCTGGTCGCCCGCGCTGGCCCAAGCGCTCGCCGAGGCAGGTCACGACGCCATTCACGTACCGCAGTCGCCTTCCGCTGAATCCATAAGCGAGTGGGCAGGGGGGGTAGCACCGCCTCGGCGATACCGTATAATACCCGAACATGCCCTCGGAAGTCAACCCTTCCCCGCCGCCCACGCTCGCCGACTTGCTCGGCCTCGGCGGGGCGATCGCTCGCCGCATGGGGGCCGACTTCGAAAGCCGGCCGCAGCAGCTTGAGATGGCCGCCGCCGTTGAGCATGCCTTTGCAGAGGGACAACACCTGCTCGTGGAGGCCGGTACAGGCACCGGTAAGAGCTTTGCCTATCTCCTCCCCGCCATCGACGCCGCCGTCCGGCGCAAGAAACGCGTGGTCATCTCCACACACACGATCAGCCTCCAGGAGCAGATCGTCGAGAAGGACATCCCCTTCCTGCGCAGCGTCTACGGCGATGAATTCACCGCCGTGCTCGTCAAGGGCCGGGGCAACTATCTGTGCCTTCGCCGGATGGACGCCGCCGGCCGGCGGGCGCCAAGCCTGTTCAACGAGCGCGAGAGCGACAGCCTGTTCGCCGTCGAGGAGTGGGCTGGCCGGGATGACCACGACGGCAGCCTGGCGAGCCTGCCGGTCGTGCCCGATCTGAACGTGTGGGAGAAGGTGCGCGCCGAGGCGGGCAACTGCATGGGCAAGCGTTGCAGGTTCTACCAGCGCTGCTTCTGGCAGGCTGCGAAGCGGCGGATGCAGACGGGGAACCTGCTGGTGGTCAACCATGCCCTGTTCTTCAGCGACCTGGCGCTGCGGATGGCGGGTGTGAACTACCTGCCGAAGTACGACCATGTGATCCTGGACGAGGCGCACACGATCGAGGATGTGGCGGGGCAGCATTTCGGGATCAAGGTGAGCGAGGGTGGCGTGGGATATGCCCTGCGGCACCTGTACGACCCCAAGCGCGGCAAGGGGTTTCTGCCGACGCTGCTCGACGGCGATGTGCCGCGCGACCAGGTAAACGGGATGATCGATATCGTGCTGGAGCTGCACCGCGCCAGCGAGACGTTCTTCGAGCGATGCCTGGAATGGCGGGACCGCTACGCCCGCGACAACGGCCGCGTCCGCGAGCGGCAGTTCGTGGAAGATGATCTCTCGCCGAAGCTGCACGAGCTGGCCAAGCGCATCCGGGCCAGCCTGGCGTCGCTGGGTGATGACGATTCGGCCCTGGAGATGAAACTGGAGGCCGGCCACCAGGCCGACAAGCTCTCCGCCATGGCGGGGGGCGTGGAGGCGATCGTCGGGCAGTCGATGCCGGATGCGGTCTACTGGGTTGAGGCGACGCACCGCACCCCGCGTCGCTGCACGCTTCACGCGGCCCCTATCGACATCGGCGAGGGTCTGAAGCAGGCGCTGTGGTCCCAGGTCCCCGGCGTCGTCCTGACCAGCGCGACGCTGGCGACGCGTAGCACAGGCGCCTCGCCTGTGTCTGCTCAGCCGATGGTTACGCGGCGACGCAACCTCCCGCACTGGACACGGAACGGAGCCGTCTATGCCCTTGTCTTCCGGCTTGCCGACTCCTTGCCGCGAGCCGTGGTCGAAGAGCGACGGCTCCTTCGGGAGCAGTTGCGCCGCACTGTCGCCGCGGGGATCGAACTGACCAGCGAGGACCAAGAAGCGCTTCGGCGGCTTGAGGCGTGGGATGCCGGAGACGAGTTGGACAAGGGACATGGCGAGTGCCTGCTCCGAGAGAGCGAGGCCGCCAGGCTTGTGCAGGAGACCCTGTTGAAGTTCGATGGCGACAGGTTCGTGTTGCTCGCGTGGTCGGTTATGCCTAACCACGTGCACGCGGTGCTGCGACCGCTTGGTGATCATTCATTGTCGAGCATCCTCCACTCCCTGAAATCCTGGACAGCAAAAGCCATCAACAAGGCCATGAATCGCCAAGGCGTGCTCTGGCAGGATGAGAGTTATGACCGGCTCATAAGGGACGAACCCGAGTTGGTTGCGCAGATACAGTACACGCATGAGAACCCGGAGAAGGCAGGGATTCCGGAGTCGCCGTGGCGTGGAATCCATCGCGATGCTGCAGCTAAGGTGGCACGGGGGTGCTTCGGCTTACACTTGGGCGACGAGCACGCACTAGGTCACCCGGAACACAGGCGGGGCGCCTGTGCTACGCCCGATCCCGCCTTCTCCTACCTCCGATCCCGCCTCGGTCTCGCCGATGATCCGGCCTGCCGCACCCTCCTGCTCGGCTCACCCTTCGACTTCCGCTCCCAGGCCACCCTTTACATCGAAACCGGCCTACCGGAGCCCGGAGAGACGCGCTTTCTCGACGCCGCCGGGCCGCGCATCGTCCATTGGCTCAAGCACACCCGCGGCGGGGCGTTCGTGCTTTTTACCAGCTACCGAATGCTCATCGACGCCGCCAACCGCCTCCGCGGCGATATCGAGGCACTGGGTCTGCCACTGCTCGTCCAGGGCCAGCAGGCCCCCCGGCGGATCCTCCTGGAGCGCTTCCGCCAGAACCCAGAGAGCGTGCTCTTCGGCACCGCCAGCTTCTGGCAGGGGGTGGATGTCCGCGGCGAGGCGCTGCGCAACGTCATCATCACCAAGCTTCCCTTTGCCGTGCCCGACGAACCCCTGACGCAGGCCCGCCTCGAGCAGGTGCAGGCCGCCGGCGGCAACCCGTTCATGGATTACTCCGTGCCCGAGGCGATCATCAAGCTCAAGCAGGGCTTCGGCCGCCTCATCCGCAGCCGCACCGACAAGGGCATCGTCGTCCTGCTCGACGGCCGCGTGAAGACCAAGCGATACGGCCGGGCCTTCCTGGAGGCCCTGCCAGACGTCGAGCTTGTCGAAATCGACCACCGCCGGGCGGCGGAGTCGCCCGAGGCGGCCTTGGAAGGTCCATGGGAGTGAGCGGCCTTCAGCCGCGCCCTTTAAGGTCGGCTCCGGCATCAAACGACGGCTGCGACGCCAGCAGCGCATCCAGCGTGTAAATCTCCCCGCATTCCGGGCAGCGTGCCTCGCGCAGACCATTGAGTGCATAGCCACACTTTGGGCAATACACCATCGCCCCGCCCGGCCCCGCCGCCGCGCCGGGATCGGCGCCGACGATTCGACCGCCTCGACGCCACAGGATGCAGACGAATACCAGCCACGCCACAACGGCCGAGCCCCCGCCGATGAACATGCCAAACGACGCCTCGTCGATGGCGATTCCCGCCAGGATTCCCGCGGCCCCGCCCAGCAGGATACTTCCGCCCGTTGCCAGCAGCGTCAGGGAGGCCATCCGCCCTGTCCAGTCGATCGAGCCGCCCCACAGCAAAAGCCACCAGCCCACCACCATGCCGAACGTCAGCGTGTTGGCCAGCATCCATACCGGTACATCCGCGCTCCAGCCGAACCGGTCGTATCCCACCACCACGGCGAGTGTGTACACCAGCGCTGCCGCCGGCAGCACCAGCACCGAAAGCAGCGTCAGCGAGACGAGGCGGGGCATGGTTTCCTCCACATGCGCCGACGGCATAGCCCCGAGCGACCTACCGGGCGTTCATGCGCTGTGCCGCCGTCAGTTCCAGGGCCTGCCGGGCCGCAAGGCGCAGCCGCGAGTCGGCAAGCGTGCGCGACAGGTGCT
>JBGTBZ010000281.1:0-2421 GCA_041749155.1 Phycisphaerae bacterium | reverse complement strand
CTCTGGCCGCTGATCGCACTGCGCAGTCCCGATATGTTCACCTTGCCAATTGGCCTCGCTTCGCTCAGCGGGCTCTACCGAATCGAGTGGGGAATGATCATGGCGGGGGCCGTGTTGACCACGCTGCCAGTGCTCGCGCTTCTGGTCTGGACCCGGCAGCACCTTATCTCTGGTTTGACCGCTGGCGCCTTGAAGGGATGAGTCCAGCCGCGGGCACCGTGCTACGAGCCTATGAACCTTGTCCTTTGATGACCGAGTTGACGGAGAGAGGTAACGACACGATGTCGCAAGTCATAACGATCGCCGAAAGCGCATCACCGCGAGTTCAACGCGCGGCGCTTGATCTGCAACGATTTCTCGCGCAGGCGACTGGACATTACGTCCCGGTGACGACTTCGTCTGAGCCGGAGATTGATGTGCGATTTGTGGTCGGGCACGCGGGTGACGGTGGTCCAGGTGACGACCTGCTGGCGAGCGGTCGGGTACCGACCGCTCATGATCCAGAGGGATTCGCGCTGCGGAAGATTTCAGGTTCACCGACGACCATCGCGGTTATCGGTGGTGGAGAGTCTGGCGCGGTCTACGGGACCTATCGCTTGCTTGAGCATGCCTATGGTTGCTCGTTCTTGTTCGGTAGCGAGGTGGTACCATCTGGTACCGCTCCACTGATACCGGAAAGTCTGGATGTCAGCGAGTCACCCGCGTTCGCAACCCGCGGATTGCTGCCCTGGTATGACTTTCTCTCCGGACCAACCGCCTGGAACCTCGAAGACTACAAACTCTATGTTGACCGCATGGTGCGGATGGGATTGAACTTTCTCGGACTCCACGTGTATTCGAAAGGTAATCCGGTCCGGTCGCAAGGGGCGGAGCCATTCTTGTCGTTCTCTCATCATGGCGTGAGCCACGACGCGTTTCTTGACAAAACCGACACCTATCGATGGGGGTACTAACCGAAGCGAACATCCGATTTTGCCTATGGCACGGATGTCTACTTCGAGCGGGAGAGCTTTGGCGCTGATGTCGCGATTGAGGCGACCGATTCCGCGGATCGCGTGCATCGCGCCAAGACAATGCTGCGAGACGCCCTTTCCTACGCGAAGGAACAGGGAGTACGGACGTGCGTCGGGTTCGAGCCGGCCGCTATCCCTGAGGAGATCATGCGCGCGCTGCCAGCTTCAGCAAAGCGCACCATTCGCAGTGTGGTCGGGGATCGGGGAGAAGACGATGTTCTCGATACCAGCACTGAGGTCGCGAAAGAAATCTTACGGGCCCGGCTCGACGATCTCCTAGCATCGTACCCGCTCGTGGACGCGATCTGGCTCTGGCAGAACGAGGATGCCGCCTGGACCACGCAGCACGCCGGGGCCGACACCTTGCCGTTCGACGCGTCGTACCTCAAGGCGGCCCATGATTACGTCAAGCAGCGGGCGCCGGGTGTGCAGGTGGTCGTCAGTGGCTGGGGCGCGGTCCACGATCTGCTCGATGGCTTGCACGCCGAATTGCCCCACGACATGCCGTTCAGCGCCCTCAACCACAACTTGGGCACCAGCGAAACGGACGAGGTCTACGGCCGGCTGGAGGGCCGAAGCCGCTGGCCCATCCCCTGGCTGGAAGACGATGCCACACTCTGGGAGCCGCAGTTCCACGTCGAACGGTTCCGCAACGATATCGAGCGTGCCCACCATTTCGGGGCCGACGGCATGATCGGGATCCATTGGCGGACCCGGGTGATCGACCACGTCGCGTCGTATTTCGCCCGAGCCCTGTGGGAGCCGGGCCTGAAGACCTCGGACTTCTACCGCTGGTACGGCGAACAGCTGGTGGGTGCGGAGCACGGGGACGCGTTCGCCGCCCAGATCGAGGCGATCGACCGGTCCCACGCCTGGCCGGGCTACCTGGACGAGGCCCACGTAAACTCGCCGGAATGGTCGCACGGTCATTCGAACGAGGCGCTGATTGCCTTCAAGCCGCTGCGGACCGCGCCCGAGGTAATGGACCAGTTCGGCGGCTACGCTGATTTCCTGCGTGACCTTGCGGCCAAGGTCCCGGTCGAAGCGGCCGAGCGGCTTCGCTATCACGGAGCGCAGGCCGAGTTTGCCCGCCACTACGTCTCGTCGCAGCGCGCCGGGATCGTTATCGACCGGCTGGTCGCGGCCGCCGCGAGCGAACGCCGCGTACTGGGCGAAGTGGAGTTCAAGGAAGTCTGCCGGGAACTCGAACGGATCTACGAAGCCGTGCGTAAAGGGGTTGAAGCGTTCTACGCCGAACTCTCGACCACCGCCGACCTTGGAGTGCTGGCCTCTCTGAGCCTGAAATACGTGCAGCGGGCGATGTGGCAGCGCTGCGACGCCGTGCGCCAAGTCGCCAGTGATCCGGATGCTGTGCCGCTTCCCGACCTCGCGTCCCGTCAACCCGTCG
>JBGTBZ010000280.1:0-4122 GCA_041749155.1 Phycisphaerae bacterium | reverse complement strand
GCGCGGGTCGATCTCGATGGCGGTGCCGCGGTCGGGCATCTGGGGAACGGTGGTGGCCCCGCCGGGGTTGATGGCGACCGCCAGGTTGGCGTAGAGCAGGCCGTCCTTCTCCGCGAGGCCGAAGGCGAACTCGTGAAAGTTGTTGCTGACGGGCCATCCGCCGGAGATGGCACGGTACTCGTCGGCGACGCCGTCCTTGTCGTGGTCGATGAGCTCCGTAAGCTCCTGTTTCTGCAGGACATAGATGTGGTAGTCGTCAGCGTCGCCGCTGGAGCCGGGAACCACCTTGATCCCCAGCGGCTCCGCCAGCCCGGCGGCGAAGCGCTGGACCTTCACGAGCTGGGAATCCACATCATCCCCGCGGATGCCGTCGAGGATCAGGACCTCCCCCTCAGGGCTCCAGGTGCAGAGGATGAGCCGGCCATCGGGCAGGAAATCCATTCCGCCGACCTTCGGCTGGAAGCCCTCGGGGCGGATGTTGATCAGGTCGAAAGCGGGGTGCACGCCGTCCAGCGGGCGCATGTCGCCCGGCGGACGGGTGACGACGGGGCCGCTCCCCTCGACCATCTCCACTTCCTTGCGCCCGGGTGCGGTCACGCGGACCTGGTTGGCCTCGGTGCGCACGGCATCGCCGCCGAGGATCTCGAAGCTTTTTGCGCCTGGGGTGCGCCAGCGCACGCGCAGGGCCGCCTTGCCGCCCTGGTCGAAGTGGCGGACGCGGATCGGATAAGTGCCCGCGGCCAGCTCCACGACGCCTTCCACCGCGATCTCGCCCGTGTTCCAGCCGTCGTTGTTCACGACGAGCGCCTTGCCGACATAGATCGCGCTGCCGTCGTCGCTGAGCAACTCGAACTCGTAGAAGCCGGGGTCGTTGATGACCAGCCAGCCGGTGATCTCGGTGAGATAGCGGTCCTCCAAGCCGAAGTCCGAATCCTTCAGGTCGAGGCTGCTCACCAGCTTATTGACGTTGCCGGTCTGGCCCTCCACCAGGCTCGGCAGCCGCATCATGCTTTGGCTCACGTCGAACACGCGCATCGAGAGACCGGGCTCCAGCGACAGGCTGCTGACATCCTCCTGCTGCGGCGCTGCCGGCGGCGCCGGGTCCTGGGCCAGGGTCAGCGGCGAGAGGACTAGAACTGCGGCGATGGCGGTGGCGAGGATGGCGCGGCTCTTCATCTGTGACTCCCGTAAACCTGGGAAACTAGGGCAAACCGGGCCCGTTGGGGCAGCGGCTAGAACTCATGGATCGGCTGCGGTTCCTGCTGCTCTGCCGACTGCGGGCGCGTCCAGCGGGTCAGGAGATGGGCGGGGCCGTTCTTGTCGAGGCGGAGCCAGGTCACATCGCCCTCCCCGCGGCTCTCGACGACCATGCGGGCATCGGGAGAGGCGTGGGTGGCAGGGGTCAGCTCGCTGCCGGCGTCCAGCGGAAACTGAAGGGCGTAGCCCTCCGGGAGGCCCGTAACCTTGAAGACGCGGCGGAGCCCCCCTTCAACCGCCTCCGGGCGCTCGGTGACGGTGACCTCCGCGTCGGGCAGCTTGAAGCGATACGAGAGCTGTACGCTCTGCATCCCATCGAGGCGGTAGCCCCCGTAGATCGGGGCAACTTCGACGGGTGCCTCCCCTTTCAGCACCTGCCAGTAAACGTCGCCGGTGATCTGGGAAAGGGAGATGCCCCTCGTCTGCGGCTGCGGGCCGTGCTTGTCGTCGTAGACGCTTCCGGTGAAGTCCATCCCCCCGCTCCAGGCCTTGTAGAGGCCACAGGTCGAGGCGTCATACGCGACCCAGAGGTCATCGGAGAGGGCGGCGACGACGACGCGGGGCCGGCCGTCCAGGACGCAGCGGAAGACCCAGGGATCATGCGGACGCGTGGCAGGCTGCGTGGCGGCCTCCTCCTGCATCGCGGCGAAAAACTGCAGCTGCTGGGGCTCCCGGGCGGACTCTGCGCCAGCGGCCTGCTCTGCGAGGTGCTGCTCGCGGTGGGTGAGCTGCGGATTGGGCTCGGCGGGGCCTTCGAGGTCGCCAGTCAGCCACTTGAAGCCGTTTGCCAGGTGCGCCTGGAACCAATCGCTTTCCCAGACGTGGGCGTTGTGGCCGAGGGAGGTGTAGAGCACCCGTCCCTTGCCGACCTGGCGGACCCAGACGACCGGCACGGCCCGCGGCTGCTTGAGCTGGGTTTTGTGCATGTCGAGGTACATGAGCACCCGGACGGCGGCGGGATCGAAGTTCTTGTGGAGGTAGATCTCCTCCTTCAGGGCACGCTCTTGGCCGATCGGCGCCACCACGGGGTGGCTCGGTTCGGCGGCCTTGAGCACGACGTCCGTGCCCGCGTTCCAGGGATGACCGTCGAAGCTTCCGCCGATCAGCTTGAAGAACCGCTCATCGCTCATGAGCGTGTCGGTGGCGCAGTGGATACCCAGCAGCGTGCCGCCGTTCTCGATGTACGTGTGCAGGAGGTCCAGGTCCAGCGGCAGGTCGCCGGTGGTGTACATGACCAGCACCTGGGTCTTAGCCGGGTCCAGCACTTCAGCGGTCAGGTCCGTGGCGTCGTCAGAGTGCGCGACAGTGCCGCCCAGGCCCTTCACGACCTTGTTGATCGTGCGTTTCACGAGGCTGTCGCCGTCGGTGGGCTTGACGACGTCGTGGACGTAGCCGTTGCAGTCGGTTAGGAGAAAAACGCTCGGCCCGTCCTGGGCCTGGGCCTCGTCGCAGGCAAAGGCAAGCAGCACGGTCAGGGCTAGGAACAGGCGCATGGACGATTCCGGGTTTGATAGTTGAGTTGCGCCTGCGTCGCGCAGCGACGCAGCTACCCGCAACTTCGGTGGTTCCAAGCTTAGAACACGGAGTTGGGGAAGTAGAACGTCTCGGCATTCTCAGGCGTGATCAGGATCACCGGCAGGGTGACCTGCTTCTGCCCCTCCTGCGCCTTGGCGGCGTCCAGCATTTCTTTGGTCACGCCCAGGTGCTCGGGCATGTCCCCGGCGGCGGCGGAGATGTCCTCATCCACCAGGTGCGCCTTGGCGATGGCGATACCCGCCAGGATCATGCTGGGGGGGTAGGTGATGTCGGCGGGGTACATCGGGTCGCCGTCCATGACCCGCTTGACGATGTCCTTCTTTCCGGCGCCGCCGAAGAGCCACATCTCGCTGGCGCGGCCGGCCTCGCGGATGGCCTGCTCGGCGCCCTCGGCCATGTCGTCATCCTGGGCCCAGACGGCGTCGATCTGCGGGTGCTTCTGGAGGAGGCCCTGCATGGCGTTGAGCGCCCGCTCGCGGTTCCAGTGGCCAACCGCCTGGTCGAGGATGCGGATCTCGGGGTACTCGAGGAAGACCTCCATGGCGGCGTCCACGCGGGCCTCGTCCACGGTGGAGGGGATGCCGGTGAGGACGACCAGGTTGCCCTTGCCGCCCATCTTCTCGGCGATGTACTTGGCGCTTTCCCGGCCGAAGGCGGCGTTGTCGCCCGCGACATAGACGTCGGCGATCGGCTCTGTGAAGCCGCGGTCGACGTTGACGAGATAAATGCCCCGCTCCTTGATCTTGCGGGCGGTAGGGGTGAGGGGCTCGGAGGCGTGAGCCAGGACGACCATGGCGTCCACGCCCTGGGTGATCATGTTCTCGATCTGGCTGACCTGCTCATCGGGCCCGCCGGCGGTCTGGATGCGGATGTCCGCCTCGTCGCCGTACATCTTCTTGGCCTCGTTCGCCCAGTAAACGACCCCGCCGGTCCAACCGTGATCGGCGGAGGGGATGCTGACGCCGATGATGGGGCGATTTCCGCCTCCGCCACCCCCGGCGGTGCCGGAGGTGTTGTCGTCGCCGTCGCAGCCGGCGAGGGCGAGGCTGAAGGCGGTCAGCAGGCAGAGGCTCTTGAGCATGGATCGCATTGAAATCTCCACGGAAATGGGCTTCGGGGCCGGCGATGATACCAGAGTCAGGCCCGTTTCTGAATCAGCACGGCCAGGACGATGACCGCCCCCTTGACCAGCCCCTGGAGGCTGGAATCGATGTTCAGCATGACCATCATGTTGGGGATGACCCCCATGATCAGCACGCCAAAGACCGTGCCCGCGATGGTCCCGCGGCCGCCGGAGAGCCGCGTGCCCCCGACGACGACGGCGGCGAT
>JBGTBZ010000279.1:0-4560 GCA_041749155.1 Phycisphaerae bacterium | reverse complement strand
GGGGCACCGGGCCAGCTCTTCGCCACGCCCAGCCATCGTCGCGATCGCCCGCCGCAGCAGGGCCGCGGCGCTCTTGGTGGCTTGCTCAAGGTTTCCGATGATTTCCCGCAGCAGGGCGGGCGAATCGACGCCCTCCGCGGGGGCGGGACGCCACGAGTCGTAATCAGTCACGAGGCAGACCGCGGCGTAGGGCAGTTCCGCCTCTCGGGCCAAGCGAGCTTCCGGCATGAGGGTCATGCCGACCAGGTCGCCGCCCCACAGGCGGTGCATGTGACTCTCGGCACGCGTACTGAAGGCCGGCCCCTCGATGCAGACGTAGCACCCCCCGTCATGGGCCCGCAATCCTGGCTGGCCCCTGGCCGCTTCCACCAGGATCCGGCGCAGCACCGGGCAGAACGGCTCTGCCTGCTCCACATGGACGGCGGCGCGCTCGTAGAACGTGCCTGTCCGTGCCATTGTCTTGTCGATCGATTGGGAAGGGATAACCAGGTCTCTCGGGCGGTACTCCTCGCGGAGGCTGCCGACGGCGCCGGAAGCGAGCACGTGCGTCGCGCCTAACGCCTTGAGAGCAAAGAGGTTGGCTCGGTAGGGGACTTGGGATGGGCTCAGCGTGTGCCCAGCGCCATGGCGGCTGAGCAACAGGACCCCAACTCCCTCCATATCCACTTCGAGAATCGGGGCCGATGGCGACCCGAATGGCGTCGACGGCTCGTGAATCCTCGCGTTTTCGGCCCGAAACGTCTCCCCCAGCCCGCTGCCGCCAATGACGGCGACCTTGAGCGACGGAGCCTCGGGGGGCTGCGACATCATGACAAATGATAGGGGACCCGCCCTGCGGGAGGGTCCTGGAATGGGCCCGGGCAAACCGCTGCCCGAAACCTTCACTTGATTTTGATTAGTCAAAGTGTAAGGTTGGACTAGTTGCCATGACACGCTCTCTCATCTCTTCAGTCCTTTCCGCCACCTGCCTGCTTGTTTGCGTCCTTGCGAACGGCTGCTCCCCGCCGCAGGCCGCTGAACGGCCCGCGGTCGTCGCCACGACCACCATGCTTGGCGACGTGGCCAATATCCTCCTCGCCGGCACGGGCGTGCAGGTCCAGACGCTCATCCAGCCCGGCGTCGATCCGCACACTTATGAGTTGAAGGCCAACGAAGCCAAGCGCCTCCAGACGGCGGACCTGGTAATCTTCAATGGCCTTGGCCTCGAGGGCACGATGGGCCAGATGCTGCGCGAACTGCCCGACACGATCGAGGCGGGAGCGCTTGTTCCCGAGGACCGCCGGATTGGCGCCGAGCAGTTCGAAGGTGCCCACGACCCGCACATCTGGATGGACGTGGCCCTCTGGGCCGAGCACGTCGTCGACGGGCTTGCCGGCGAGCTGGCAGAGCGCTATCCCGAGCATGCGGGGCAGATCCAGGCCAATAACAGTGCCTACCAGCTTCGCCTGGCTCAGCTCGATGATTACGCCCGGCAGGCCATCGGCGTGATTCCGCGGCAGGCGCGCGTGCTGGTGACGGCCCACGACGCCTTCAGCTACTTCGGCCGCGCCTATGACCTGGAGGTCCGCGGCGTGCAGGGCATCAGCACCGCCAGCCAGGCTGGCATCAAGGACATCGAGGATCTGACGAAGTTCATCGTCGAGCGCAAGCTGCCCGCCGTCTTTGTCGAGACCAGCGTCAATACCAAGCCCATCGAAAAGCTCGTCCAGGGCGCCGCCGCGGCGGGGCACACGGTGGCGCTGGGGTCTGCCATCTACAGCGATTCAACGGGCCCTGCCGGAAAGTTTGAAGGGACGTACCTGGGCATGATCGATCACAACGTGACGATCATCGCGCGGGCCCTGGGGGCACCGGGCATCGACTCGCATGGCGTTTTCGGCCAACTCACGCTGGGCCACGATCACGATCACGGGGAGGAGTAAGACTTTGGCGTCTCAAAGTCACATCCTCCAGATTCTGCTCGCGACGGCCCTGATCGGCGCCGCGCTGGAACTGTGCTCCCCGGTCGCCGGGGCTCAGGAACCGGACAAGGACCAGTACCACCTCTTCAACCCCACCCCGCGGCACCTCATGCGGCCGATGAGCACCGACCGCCCGGACGCCACGGAAAGCCCCCATACTGTCGATGCCGGGCACTTTCAGGTGGAACTCAGCTTTGCGGAGTATGCACGCGGCGGTGGGGTGGACCAGTTCAGCGTCCTGCCGGTGAACCTGAAGGTGGGCCTGACCAACCGGGCGGACCTGCAGCTTGTTGTGGAGCCGTGGGTGCGGCTGGACGCAGACGAGCTGGGGGCCGTCGAAGGCTTCGGTGACACCCAGGTCCGCCTCAAGATCAACCTCTGGGGCAACGACGGCGGGCCCTTTGCCCTTGCGGTCATGCCCTTCGTCCAGTTCCCAACCGGCGATGACGACCTGTCCACCGGGCGGCTGGAAGGGGGCCTGATCGTTCCCGCGGCCTTCGAGTTGCCCGCAGGGTTTGGGCTGGGAGTGCAGGCGGAGGTCGACTTCCTCCGCGATGCCGAAAACGCCGATTATGGCGTGGCCTTCGTCCACACCGCGGCGCTTGGACGCGACATCAGCGGCCCGCTGGCCGGTTACATCGAGTACATCGGGATTGCCTCGGATGACCTGGGGGCCGACTACGAGGCCTACGGCGCGGCGGGGCTCACTCTCGGGGCCAGCGACGACCTGCAACTCGACATCGGGGTGAACGTGGGCCTCACCGACGCCGCGGCCGACTTTGTGGTTTTCAGCGGCCTGTCGCTTCGACTCTAGCCGGGCGGATTTTGAATGCTTCGTAACGCCGACCAGACCGTGATCGAGACTCGCGTGCCGCCGGACCCGCACCGGGCAAGTTCGGCGGCCCTGTTGGGACACGAGCATTCGCCCGAGTCGCCGCTGTCGATCCACGACATGACGGTGGCTTATCACCGCAAGCCGGTGCTTTGGGATGTGGACCTGGACGTGCCGGAGGGGCAGCTCGTCGGCATCGTCGGCCCCAACGGGGCTGGAAAGAGCACGCTCATCAAGGCCTGCCTCGACCTGGTTCCGCGCACCAGCGGCCGCGTGATGGTTTACGGGGCTCCGTATCGCCGCCAGCGCAAGTTGGTCGGATACGTGCCGCAGCGGGAGAGCGTGGACTGGGACTTTCCCGTCAGCGCCCTGGATGTCGTGGCGATGGGCACGTACGGCCGTCTCGGCTGGCTGCGACCTGTCGGCAAGCTGCAGAAGCGGGAAGCGCTGGCGGCCCTCGAGGAAGTGGGCATGGCGGACTACGCCCATCGTCAGATCAGCCAGCTCTCGGGCGGGCAGCAGCAGCGCGTGTTTCTGGCGCGTGCGCTGGTGCAGGATGCACGGCTCTACTTCATGGATGAGCCGTTCGCCGGCGTGGATGCGGCCACGGAGACCACCATCGTCCAGACGTTGCGGAACATGCGGGATGCCGGCAAGACGGTGCTCGTCGTGCATCACGATCTTCAGACGGTGGCGGAGTATTTCGACTGGGTGCTGCTGCTGAACATGCGCGTGGTGGCCTTCGGCCAGACGGAGGACGTCTTCACGCACGAGAACCTCCAGAAGACCTACGGCGGGCGGCTGACACTGCTCGAGGAGGCTGGCGAGGCGCTGCGCAAGACGGTTTAGCGGAAATGAGGAATGAGGAACCCGAATGACGAATCGCAAACCGGGAAGCTGGCTCCCGCTTCGTCATTCTGATTTCCTCATTCCACGTTCGCCTGGAAGATGATGCCGCAGACCCTCGCCAGCTTCTCCTCCGACCTCCTCCGCGTCCTGACCCTCCAGGACTACGGCACGCGCGTCACTGTCATCGGTGTCGGCCTGCTCGGCCTCGCCGGCGGGGTCGTCGGGACGTTCCTGCTGCTCCGCAAACGCGCCCTGCTGGGCGACGTTCTTTCCCACGCCACCTACCCAGGCATCTGTCTCGCCTTCGTCTTCGCCTTCGCCGTCACCGGCGTCGGAAAGAGCCTCCCCTGGCTCCTCGCCGGCGCCGCCGCCAGCGGGCTGCTGGGGCTGGCGTGCATGCTCGCCATCCGCCGCTTCAGCCGCATCAAGGAGGATGCCGCCCTGGGCATGATCCTGGGCTGCTTTTTCGGGGCTGGCGTCGTGGCCAATGACTTCCTGCTCACCGGCAATTACGGCGAGGCCTCCGGCGTCACTGCCTTTCTCGAGGGCAATCCCGCCGCCCTGCTGTTGCGCGACGCCTGGCTCATCGGCGGCATCCTCCTGATTTGCCTGCTCGCCTGCGCGTTGCTCTACAAGGAGTTGCGCCTGCTCTGCTTTGACGCCGAGTATGCGGCGGCACAGGGTTGGCCCGTCCTGCTTCTGGACGTGGCCCTCATGGCCCTGGTGACGCTGGTGGTCATCAGCGGGCTCCAGGCGGTCGGGCTGATCCTGGTGATCGCGATCCTGGTGATTCCGCCGGCGGCGGCCCGGTTCTGGACGCAGCGGCTGGGGGCGATGGTGCTGCTGTCGGCCGGAATCGGGGTCGTCAGCGGCCTGCTGGGGGCGGTGATCAGCGCCCTTGCGGCGAAATGGCCGGCC
>JBGTBZ010000278.1:0-3938 GCA_041749155.1 Phycisphaerae bacterium | reverse complement strand
TCTAGCGGGCGTTCGTCGGCCGATGCGTCGTCCAGACGATCGGCGCGCCCGCGGGGGCGATCCTGCTGGATGAGCCGGACACCTACCTGGACCTGCGGCACATCGCCGAGCTTTCGGCCATCCTGCGGATGCTGGCGAGGGAGCGCGGGATGGGGATTCTCCTCGCCAGCCACGACCTGAACCTCGCCGCCGGCATGGCGGACCGGATGGTGCTGCTATCGGAGGGCGAGGTCGCCGCGGCGGGTCCGCCGGGGGAGGTGATGGATCCCGCCGTCGTTGAGCGCGTTTACGGGGTGAAGGTGACGGCGATCGAGGCGGCAGGGCGGCGGGTGCTGGTGGGGGAGTAGGTCAAGCGAACGCCGCGCCTTGCCGACGCCGCCTCCTTTGCACCCGCCATCGCACCAGTGCAAAGACGATGAGCAGTAGGAGGCCCCCGAAAACGACGGCCGCCACCAGGGTAGCTCGAGCCGCGGGCTCGCGGGGCAGGTGATCGCTCAGGGCGAACCCCAGCTCCGCCCGGGGCTGGCCGTGCTCGCGGTAGAAGGGCTCGTAGACCGATTCATCGCTGAGATCGGCGCCGCGACGCACGAGATCGTCCTCGAACGCCTGGTAGGCGGCGACCCAGTCTGCGGCGTCCTGTTTCTCTCGCGCAAACTGCGAGGCGATCTCGCTGCGGGTCGCGCCGCGCAGGCTCTCGAAGACCTGGTCCACGGCCTGCTCCACCTGCTCGGGCCGCGGATGGTCGTACTCCAGGGCTCGCAGGTAGGCGCGCACCGCCAAGTGCTTATCGCCGCGCGCCGCCAGCAGGTCGCCCAACGCGTGGTAGAGCAGGGGGCTGGTGCCGGTGCCGAAGCGGATCATCCCGACGATGCCGTCGATGGGCGGCTGGAGCTGCGCCTTGAGATCCTCGGGCGCCGAGCGCGTCGAATAGGGCATCGTGTAACGAAGGGCGTCCGCCCGCTCCTTCGCATCTTTCGTGTTGCGGAAATCCTGCAGCAGTTGCGTGTAATCCCGCCCACGAACGACAAGCGGCAGGACAAAGCTGCCCATCTCCAGCTTCGTTGGGTCATCCAGGCCTTCGCGGATGTACTCGGCGACTTGGAGTTGGTATTCCTCGCGGCCGAAGTGGGCGTTCTCATTGATCTGAAGCGCCCCCCGGATGTGCTCGATCACGCGGTCGAGGTCGGCGACGTCGCGGCTGGCGCCGTACCGGTGGAGGTAGAACGTGCCCAGGTTCGCGTGCGTGGTGTAGTGCGGATGGGGTCCGCCGTCGGGCAGGGCCAGCTTCTGCTCCATCAGGGCGATGGCCTCGTCCACCTTTCCGAGCTTCTCAAGTGCCACGGCAAGGTTGTCGATGGCGGCCAGGTTTGCCGGCTCGCGGGCCAGCAGTTCCCGCATCTGGCCAACCCGCTGCTCGTAGAACCAGTCGCTGTGCCGCTCCCATTTGCCCGCCAGGATGGCGGACATGGTCGGCAGGCCCCGCTGCTCATCGCGGAGCGTGTCGTAGTCCCAGAGGCAGGCCAGCACCGGCTGCGGCGGCAGCAGGAGCCCGATGCAGGCCACGAAGAGGAGCAGCCGGGGACGCATCAGGTCATCATACACGCTGTCCGGCCAAGTCGGCACCTCCGCGGGACGTCGCCGGGAGCTTCATCAACCACGCTTGTATCGCGGCTGGTAGAGCTGGAGCTCGAAGCCGCCGGGGACGCGGAACTGGATTACGCGGCCGTAGTCCTCTTCCGCGATGTCACCGACGAACTGAACGCCCTTGCCGCGCAGCTCGGCGACGGTCTGCTCGATGTCGTCGCAATAGAAGGAGATGTGGTGCGTTCCCGAGGGCACCGCATGCGCCTGCTGCGGGCCCGCGGCGGGGTGGACGCCCAGCTCGGCGTCGGGCACGTCGAAGATGAGCCAGCCATGGCCGACGTCGGTAAACTTCAGGCCAAACTTGTCGCGGAAAAACGCCCGGAGCTGTTCTGGCTCGGACGTGTAGAACATCGTGTGGACGCCGGTGATCATGCGTGGCTCCTTGCGCGTGAGATGGAAAGAGGGATTCGGCCCGCCTTCGCTACAATCCACGGATGGCGCGATCGTTGCGGCGCGTAACTTCCGGCGGCGGATGGCCCGCCATCGCCTACACCCTCCGCAAGGCCCGCGGGATGGGGTTTCGGCGGTTCTGGTCCGCCCTGCGCTCCCGTAACGCCTGCAAGACCTGCGCGCTGGGCATGGGGGGCCAGCTCGGGGGGATGGTCAACGAGAAGGGGCGGTTCCCCGAGGTCTGCAAGAAGTCGATCCAGGCGATGGCGGCGGATTTGCAGGGGGCAATTCACAGGCATTTCTTTGACGATGTGAGCCTTGAGCAGATGCGGGCGCTCTCGCCGCGCGAGCTGGAGTCGGCGGGGCGGCTGACTAGCCCGATGTACGCCGGGCCGCTGGATTCGCACTACCGGCCGATCTCGTGGGATGAGGCGATCTCGCGGATCGCCGCGAGGCTCCGCAGGACGGACCCGCGCCAGGCCTTCTTCTACTTCAGCGGGCGCAGCAGCAACGAGGCGGGGTTCCTTCTTCAGCTCTTCGCCCGCCTGTGGGGCACCAACAACGTCAACAACTGCTCCTTTTACTGCCACCAGGCATCGGGCGTCGGGCTTTCCAGCGTCACCGGCTCCGGCACCGCCACGATCACGCTGGAGGACCTCGACCAGGCGGACCTCGTCTTCCTCATTGGCGCCAACCCCGCTTCCAACCATCCGCGGCTGATGCGGACCCTCGTGGACCTGAAGCGCCGCGGCGGGAAGGTGATTGTGATCAACCCGCTGCGGGAGACGGGGCTGGTGCGTTTCAAGGTGCCCTCGGACGTGCGGAGCATGCTGTTTGGCTCAGACATCGCCGATGAGTACCTCCAGCCGCACATCGGCGGGGATATCGCCCTGTTGTCGGGGCTCGCCAGGGCAGTGCTGGAACTGGGGGCGGCGGATCTGCCTTTCCTTCAGCAGCACGCCGAGGGCTCGCCCGCCTTCCGCGAGCACCTGGAGGGCCTTTCGTGGGAGTTAGTCACGCGGCACAGCGGCGTCGAGCAATCCGCCATCCAGCGCGTGGCGGAGCTTTATGCACGGTCGAGGTCCGCCGTCTTCTGCTGGGCGATGGGGGTGACGCACCATGCCCATGGCGTTGGAAACGTGCAGATGATCGGGAACCTGGCCATCCTGCGGGGCATGCTGGGCCGCCCGGGGGCGGGGCTCCTGCCGCTGCGCGGGCACTCGAACGTCCAGGGGATGGGCTCGATGGGCGTGACACCCCAGCTCAAGGCGGCGGTGTTCGAGAAGCTCCAGGCCGAGCTCAAGGCCCCGCTGCCGGCATGGGAGGGGATGGACACGCTGGCGTGCGTGAAACGGGCTCACGAGGGCGGCATCCGCTTCGCCTCGTGCCTTGGCGGAAACCTGTTCGGCTCGAATCCGGATGCGAAGTTCGCGGCGGAGGCGATGGGACGGATCGACTTTGTGACCTACATGAGCACGACGCTGAACACGGGCCATGCCTGGGGCCGCGGGCGCGAGACGATCATCCTGCCCGTCCTGGCCCGCGATGAAGAGCAGCAGCCCACGACGCAGGAATCAATGTTCAACTACGTCCGCCTCTCCGACGGCGGGCCCAGGCGACACGAGGGCCCACGGAGCGAGGTCGAGGTGATCGCCGCCATCGCCGAGGCCGTCCTTGGGGCGGGAATCGAGCCCGCCATCGACTGGTCGCGGCTGCGGAGCCACGAGCAGATCCGGCAGTTCATCGCCCGCGTAGTGCCGGGATACGAGCCGGTGGGGGAGATCGACCGCAGCCGGCGCGAGTTCACGATCGGCGGGCGGATCCTGCACGAGCCGCGCTTTCCCACGCCCAGCGGCCGGGCGCGGATGCACGTGGTGCCCCTTCCGCCGCTGCTGGCGGAGGCC
>JBGTBZ010000277.1:0-5578 GCA_041749155.1 Phycisphaerae bacterium | reverse complement strand
GGCGGCGCCGGTGGCGATTGAACTTGCACGAAAGGTGATTCTCATGGCACGCATCAAGACAGCATCGGCATTGACGGCGGTGGCGGCATCCGTGTTCATCGGCGGAGCGGTCGTCTCGAATGCGACTGGTGGGCAGGAGAGCGGGCCTGCGGAGGCGAACCTCGCGTTGACGTCATCGAGATCGAGCAATCCGAACGTGGAAGCTCAGGAGGCGCAGCCAATCGCAGCGGGTGATCGACTCACCCTGAAGCTCACGGACTCCGTGAGTCTCGAGGTGATGGCTCTTACCGACGGGACGCGATGGTGGACACCGTCCGGCGAGTTGATCGAGGAGCCACAACTAAGCGTGCGCCTGGGACGCGTAATGATGACCACACCCGAGCAGGGCGAGCCTCGTCAGGTGCCACAGGTCGCTCTCGTCGTGCGGCTCGTGGGAGATGTGCCGAGTGACGCCAGCATTCAGCCGATTGATCACGGTCAGCCACGCATCGACCCCGAGCCGCGCTGGTATCAGGAGGGAACGGGCTGGCAGCGCATTCCACATGCTTATGTCATAGTGCGTAGCGTCACCGGAGAGCCGGCACATATCCAGCAGGACCTCCAAGTTGGTGTCCAGCCGTTCCGGACAGTTGCTCGTTTCGATTCGACAACCACTCGACTCCAACTCGACACTGACGGCCAACCGGTTGCTATCGGAAAGACTGGCGACACGACGGTGTATCGGGCTACGGAAGGTGTCACCGGAGCCGTCGTCAACGCGATCGACACTGCGGGCGAAACGGAGGTAAGAGTGGCTCTATACGATGATGGCGGGGTGCCCGCATTCGGAAGCCAGGAGACTTTGCTGCTCCCTAACGGCACGCGGCTCACGAGCGCCACGATTCCGAACCTGACATCATCTCAGATCCGAGCGATCGAGTTCCAGCGCCGGCCGGTCATTCGCGTCCGCATGAAGGTCCCGGCGGGGCCGGAATCAGACGTGAAGCCCGAGCTGACGATCGTTTCGGAGCCGGCGACGCGCACCACCGACTGACATTGCGCGAATCACCCTGAACCGTCGTGCCCCCCTCACGCCGCCATGCGGCGCATGACCTGCACCTCGGGCATTCTCCCTCCGCCGAAGTTGACGTTGAACTCCGCCGCCGGGCCGGGGCCGGTGGTGCGGAAGGCCTGGATCCTGTAGGTCAGGTTCGTCGTGCCGGGGGGGATGCGGTCGTCGATGATCGTCTTTTTGCCCGTGTTGCCGACGTACTCCCAGGCCCCGTCGTGGCCGATCCGGCGGAAGATGCTGTACGCCGTTCCCTCCGCCCCTTTCGGATGGCGGCATTGCCACTTGAGCATGAGTTCGCCGCCCTGGGCGAGGGTCGTGGTGAGCTCGTACGGCACGCCCGGCGGGCCGATGGGGGACTTCTTGTCCGGCGGGGCGAGGCTCGCCAGCTCGGCGAGGCTTCCGCCGTGGTACGCGACATGGGCGCGGATCCGCTTGATGACCATCGCGCCCTTGGCGCCCAGCTCCTTGACCAGGGCGTTGTACCGCAGGGTCGTCCCCTGGGCAGTGCGCATGGCCTGGAGCTGCTGCATGTAGGCCTGCTCCGTCTCGATCACGAGCGTCGCCAGCTCCGCCGCCTGTGCGGGGTCGATCCCGAGCTCGGCGGTTCTCTGGGCCCAGCTTCCGGCGCGATGGCGATAGAAGTCGCGGATGCCGCGGCGGCTCTTGGGGACACGGCTGAACTCGCTCATGACGAAACTCCCCGAAAACATCGGCCATGACGGCGATGAGCCTGACGAATCGGCGGTTGAGGCGCGCCAGGTCCGGGAAAAGCGGGCAGAAAAGGCATGATCGGCCGGGGAAAAGCCCGGATCGGTCATGGGAAATGGACTTTCGTGCCGTCCACGATGGTTGTGACCCGATCGCTTGCCGCGATCGATCGGTCCACGATGGCTGTGACCGGCTGTTTTGCTCCGATTCATCGGTCCACGACGGTTGTGACCCGATCGTTTGCCTCGATCGATCGGTCCACGACCGTCGTGACCGGGAGGATTGTTGCAGGAGGCCAGCCGACCGGGGCGATTCACGGGGTCACGGGCGTTGTGGACGGGTGATCCGCCACGTGTCGTGGCCGGCGAAGTGTTCTTCTCCGCCCAGGGCTCGGGAGGAGCCACAGATTTCACAGATGAGTACAGATTGACACAGATTTCGGAGGTAAGGACGGGCGCGGGGCTCCGGGTGCCACGGGCACCCCATCGACAAGCGTCTGGAGCCCTGGCCGGCTGAGTCGTTACACTGTCACGCATGCCGGTGGAAGTCGAGGCGTTACGATGCGCCGCCTGCCAGTATGACCTGCGCACGCTCGCTTTCGACGGCGTCTGCCCCGAGTGTGGAACCCCGATCGCGCGCTCGGTTCAACTCGCCGCGCGACGGCCGAAGCCGGGCTGGGCCGAATGCGGCGCGTGGTGGCGGCGGAGGGTGCTGGCGGCGATCGCGTTGCTCGTGTTCATTCCCCTGCCGGGGGCGTTGTATGACGTCATGGCGCGTGTCCCGCAGGCGCCGTCGGGCTTTATTCGGATGCAAGGGCCCGACGCATACCTGTGGGAAGGGATTGTCCCAACCGCCGCCGGCGCCATCGCGATCATCCTGCTCTTCACCCCCGGCCGCTCCGGGCCGCGTGGGCGGTGGTGGTTCCGGTACCTGCGGCCGGTGGTCTACCTGGCGGTGGCGATTGGCGTCGCGCACCAGGTGATGTGGGTCTACATGATTCAGATCCTGCGCACGTTCGACTGGCTCTCGCAGGCGGCGATGTTAAGCCGCATCCTCCAATGCCTGGTGCTGATCGTCACGCCGGCCATTTTGCTTGTGCTGGCGGACATCCTGCGCCGCGCCGATGCACGCCGCCTCGCCTGGGGCATCGTCGCCGTGGCGGTGCTCGCGGTGATCACCGAGACGGAGCGCGTGTCCCGGATCCCGTGGTACCCGCGCACCGCGTATGCCGACTGGCCGTCGGACAACATCTTCCTGCGGATTAATTACGTGGCACCCTGGTGGGAGGACGTAGGGGACTACGTCCTGAACATCGACCGCAACTCGGTGCTTTTCAACGGACTGCCCACGGACTGGCTCTCGATGCAGGGCTTCTACTTCGTCTCCCACGGCCCCACAGAGACGCTGAAGTGGCTCGCCGCTCTCGCCGCCGGTCTGACGCTTCTCAGAGCCCACTTGCGCCTGCCGGCGTCGCGCGACTGAATGGTCGCCCGAAGGGGGCAGCCATAACCGGAGCCCAGGGCAACGCCTGGGTTTGCGCGGCGACAGGGGCTCCGAAAGCGGTCCGCCTCCGCCGCGGCGTCTCAACGCCTCTCCCCTCGCCAGAGGTGCCGAGCGCAGCGAGGCGGAGAGGGCATAACCCGGTTGGGCCGCGAATGCCTATCCGCTGGCGTGCTGGTGTCCGCCCTCTCCGTCTGCTCCGGTCGCCGCGGCGACCTGCGCAGCCACCTCTCCCGGAGGGAGAGGCGTTGAGCCCGCCGTGCTCCGGCTGACCTCTGACTTCTGATCGCTGACCTCTGCCTGCACCTCAAACCCCCTCCCCCTGCGCCTCCGCCGCGCGACGATGAACGACGTCACCGGCCAGGCGAGGCAGACGGCGGCGAGGAGCCAGAGGGGGACGGAGACATCGGTCTGCCAGGCGATGCCGCCGCCGGTTTGCGCCGGGAGCATCGACCTGTGGTGCCTGGGCACCAGCGAACGGGAAATATCCTGCGGATGCGTACCAGCGCGGAGAAACTCGGCCCGGACAGGCAGACGCGGGAACGTCGCGTCGTCGCGCGTAGTAGCCGACACGCCGCCGCCGTATACGGTCGTGATGGAGTACGCATACGGCCACGGCAGCATCACGGTCAAACCAATCGCGAAGCTGAGCGGCAGCAACACCAGAACGACGATCCCGACGCCCGCAAGCAGGATACGTAAAGCCGATAAAGCCCGCCCGAACATGCAAGGCAGTGTAACTCAGGAATCCGGGGTGGAAACCGCACCGTCGGCCTTCGCCTCCACCTCAAACCCCCGCCCCCTGCGCCTTCGCCGCGCGACGATGAACGACGTCACCGGCCAGGCGAGGCAGATGGCGGCGAGGAGCCAGAGGGGGATGCGAAAGTGCGTGGCAGCTCCTTGCGACGAGATCCCCGGATTCCCCGGCCTGGCTGCACTCGCGGGGGTGTGTCCCATGGAGGGTAGCAGCGACTCGTCGATGCGATACCGCGGCCCGCGTGCCCGCGGACCGGCCGACGCTCGGAACCAAGTGCTTCCTGCAACCTCGTCCTGAAAGACGAGACTTACTTTGCCTTCTGACGTACCGAGCCAGGTCATCCCACCAGTCGGATAGATCGTGGAGAGACAGGATGCTCCAAAGAAAAAGCTTAGCGGAAGCCAGACAAGCGAACACACGCCGACAACGAACAATGCGATACGAGACACTTGCGCAAACCGCCGCAGCATGCGAGCAGTGTAACCCCGCCTGCGGAGCAGGCGGAAACCCGAATGACCAAAGCCAGATTGACGAAACCGGAGCATTCGTCATTGGGTCATTCGTCATTCATTCGGATTTCTGGTTTCCTCATTCGTTATTCCCCGGCCGCGGCGGCCGTTTCAGGCCGCGGCAGCCCACCGGCTCGCCCTGCCGCGACGAATTGCCCCGCTTCCTGCCTCCATATAGTTGGGGCCAATGACGCTCGCCAACCACGCCGTGCCCAGCCAAGCCGCCGATCCACTCGTTTCCCTGCCCGAAACCGGCCCCACCGCCCTGCCACCGATGGATGTGCTGCTGGCGGCGAGCGATACGTTCCCGCGGCGGCACGTGGGGCCGAATGCGGACGAGATTCGCGAGATGCTGGGCGTGCTGGGGCTGGATTCGCTCGATGAGCTGATCGACCAGACAGTGCCGGCGGGGATCCGGCTGAACCGGCCGCTGAAGCTCGAGGGGCTGGACGACCGGCCGCGCGGGGAGGAGCAGACGCTGGCGTGGCTGCGCGAGATCGCGCAGAAGAACGTCGTGAAGCGCAGCCTCATCGGCATGGGCTACGCCGGGACGATCACCCCGCCGGTGATCCAGCGGAACATCCTGGAAAACCCGGGCTGGTACACGCAGTACACGCCCTACCAGGCGGAGATTTCGCAGGGAAGGCTCGAGGCGCTTTTGAACTTTCAGCAGATGGTGGCGGACCTGACGGGCCTGCCGCTGGCGAACGCGAGCATGCTCGACGAGGCCACCGCCGCGGCGGAGGGGATGATGATGGCGAAGGGGATCGCGGGGGCAAAGAAGAACGTCTTCCTGGTCGCGGAGGATTGCCATCCACAGACGATCGAGGTGGTGAAGACGCGCGGGGCGACGATGGGGATCGAGGTGAAGGTCGCGCCCGCGGCGAGCCTCGCCGCGGCGGCGCTGGATGATGTCTTCGGCGTGCTCGTGCAGTACCCGAACACGCATGGGCAGATCAGCGACTATCGCGGGCTGGCGGAGAAGGTGCACGCCGCCGGCGGGCTGGTGGTGGCGGCGACGGATCTGCTGGCGTGCTGCCTGATCACTCCGCC
>JBGTBZ010000276.1:0-16008 GCA_041749155.1 Phycisphaerae bacterium | reverse complement strand
GACGGACCAGGGCGCGGCGGCCGACTGATACACCAAGGGACAGGACCCCATAAAGGCGGAGGAGCACTCCCATGAAGTTCGGACTACGCGAAATCATCTTCATCAACCTGATGCTTGCGCTGCTTGCGGCGAGCTGGTGGTTCGGCTTCAAGAAGGTCGGCGAGCGCAAGGAGCAACTCCGGAGCGAGATGTCGATCAAGCAGAAGGAGCTCTCGGATCTGGACGAGGCGACGGCGGACGTCGCGGACCTCCAGAAGCAGATCGAGGAGCTTCAGCGGGCGATTGACTACTTCGAGGGCAAGCTTCCGCGCGAGAAGGAAGTGAACGACCTGCTGCGCGAGGTGTCGCGCGCTGCCGAGAGCAGCCGGCTGGAGATCCGGCAGTTCGAGCCGATGACCACGGTCCGCGGGAGCCACTACAACGAGCTGCCGGTGCGAATCGTGCTCGCCGGGGATTTCGAGGGCTTTTACACGTACATGCTGGAGCTCGAGAAGCTCGCCCGAATTACCCGCGTGACCGATATGAAGCTCAAGAAGATGCAGGAGCGCAACGGCGCCATGGAGGCTGAAATGACGCTGAGCATCTTCTTTGAGCCAAGCCTGATCGGCGGGATGGCCGCCGGGCGGCAGTAATCACCCGCGACAGCCTGATGAAGCTTTTTTCGATCGCCGGACTCGGCGACGCAGCCAGGAGAAGCGATGAACCCCGATAACTTCAATATGAACATGCTTCAGAATGCCCCCGCCGACAGCCTCAGCGGCGAATCGGCGATGAGCTCCGCGGGCGACGATGGAATGAACTTCGCGGCCCAACTCGCCGGGGGCGGAGCAGAGTTCGTCATTCCGACCGCCAAGAAGTCGATGAGCCTGGGCATGATGGTGTTCGTCGGGGTCGCGGTGCTGGCCGCGGGCGGGCTCTGGTGGATGCACAAGCGCACCGGCGGCCCGACCCCCGCGGAGGCGGCGGATCCGGGTGTGACGGCGGCCCGGGAGAGCATCCAGCAGTTCCTTGCCGGTGGAACGGGCAGCGTGAAGGAGATGAAGACGCTACTGGCCGACAGCGCCCAGATCACCGACAAGTTCGCGACCTATAGCGAGGACCGCCAGGTGCCACTGGAAGAGTTGAAGACCAACCCCTTCTACACGGAGACGGGCGAAACCACCCAGGAGGCCCCCGCGGTGGACATGACCCGCATGCAGCAGGAGGAGCGGGCTCGCCGCGAGGCTGAGAAGAAGCGGCTGGAGACGGAGCGGCTGACGCTGGCAGCCTCGAAGCTGCAGGTCCAGACGATCTTCTTTGGCCGCAATCCGACGGCCCTGGTCGACGGCAAGATCTGCCAGGTCGGCCAGCAACTGGGCGATTTCACGGTGACGGCGATCCGGCCGGACGCCATCGAGATCAAGAGCGGCGAGCACACATTTGAAGTCAAGCTCAAGGGCGGCCTGTAAATCGCGGAATCACAAGGAGTTGTGCGCTGCCGGCGCACCGGTCCGCCGCCCCGCAAGCCAGAGACGACCATGATCATGCGCAGCGATACAACGACGGCACTGGCGAGCAACCGAGTCGATGTCCGGGGATCGGACGATCTGCTCTGGGCGCCCGAGACGCAGGGCGCGCTGGCGCGTCCGACACTCCAGCAGGTGCTGCTGGACCGCGGTGCCGTGACGGCGGAGCTGTTGACGCAGGCCCAGACGGTGCTGAGCAAGACGCCGGGCCGGAACCTGCACCAGGTGCTGATAGAGGTCGGCGCCGACGAGGAAGGCGTCTACCGTGGGCTGGCTCAGACGCTTGACCTGCCCTTTGAGCGTCCCCCGGCCGATTCGCTGCAGGAGGATGTTTTCGCGGCGGTGGGGGCGGATTTCGCCAAGCAGCATGGCGTGGTCGGGCTGCGGCGGGACGAGCATAACCGCTTCCTGGTGGGGATGACGGACCCTTCGAACGTGTTCCTGCTGGATGAGGTTCGCCGAAGGGTGCGACGGGATGTCGCGGTTACGGTCATGATGCCGTCGGACATCGCCCGTGTCTGCGAGGCGATGGCGGGAGAGCAGAGTGGCGACGACGCGGCCGCGATCGATTCGATCATCAGCGAGGTGGCGGAGGACGACGTGAGCGTCGTCGAGGACAAGCAGGATGACGCGGAGGACCTGGAGAAGGCGGGCCAGGAGTCGCCGGTCATCCGTTTCGTGAACTACCTGATCGCCGACGCGATTAAGCAGGGGGCGAGCGACATTCACATCGAGCCGAAGGAGAAGGCGCTGCACGTGCGCTATCGCATTGACGGCGTGCTCTTCAGCTCGATGAATCCGCCGCACACGATGGCGCCCGCGATTACGTCGCGGCTGAAGATCATGGCGAACCTGGACATTGCCGAGCGGCGGCTCCCGCAGGACGGGCGCATCCGGGCGGTAGTGCAGGGCCGCAAGATCGACCTGCGCATGAGCACGCTTCCGACGGCCAGCGGCGAGAAGGTCGTGATCCGCGTGCTGGACAACCGCTCGATCAACGTGCCGCTGGAGGCCCTGGGCTTCAGTGACGAGCACTACGCCACATGGCGGGAGCTGATCGACCAGCCGCACGGCATCCTGCTGGTTACCGGCCCGACGGGCAGCGGCAAGACGACGACGCTCTACTCGTCTCTGCGATGCCTGGACGGCAACAAGCTGAACATCAGTACGGTCGAGGACCCGGTTGAGTATCACCTTGGCCAGGCCAACCAGGTGCAGGTGGCGGACAAGATCGGCATGACCTTCTCAGCGGCCCTGCGAAGTCTGTTGCGCCAGGACCCGGACGTGATCATGCTGGGCGAAATCCGCGACGGCGAGACGGCGCGGATTGCCGTCCAGGCGAGCCTGACGGGCCACCTGGTGTTATCCACCCTGCACACCAACGACGCCCCGGCCAGCATCACCCGCCTGATCAACATCGGGGTCGAGCCCTACCTGATCTCGGCGGCGGTGAACGGGATCCTGGCCCAGCGGCTGGTCCGGAAAATCTGCCAGGCGTGCAAGCAGCCCCACACGCCGTCCGATGAAGTGAGGAAGGTGCTGGACAAGGCCGGCTTCGACGGCGGCGAGCTCTACAAGGGCTCAGGCTGTGACAAATGCCGTCAGACGGGCTACAGCGGCCGCCTGGGCATTTACGAACTGCTGACGATGGACGATGCCCTGCGTGATGCGGTGACGACCAACCCCGACGTGAACGTGCTGAGGCGGATGTGCCGGGAAGCGGGCCTGAAGACGCTACGGGATGACGGTTGGCGCAAGGTGCGCCAGGGATCGACGACGGTTGACGAAGTGCTGCGTGTTACCGAGGCGGCCTAGTGCCGAGCTGTTACGGAGAACCAACGATGCTTGACGAAATTCTCAAGGCCGCCGTCGCCGCCAAGGCGAGCGACATTCACATCAACGCCGGGCAGCCCCCGCTGTTCCGGGTGACCACGGTGATCCAGAAGTCCGACTTCCCGATCATGACTGCGGAGGGTTGCGAGCAGCTTTGCCGCCAGATGATGGACGATCACCGCTGGGAGAACTTCCAGCGGCTGCGTGACGCGGACTTTTCCTACGAGATTCCGCGGGTGGGGCGCTTTCGCGTGAATGCCCACTTCCAGCGCGGCAGCATCGCACTGGCCTTCCGGACGATCAACGACAAGGTCCGGCCCCTCGAGGAGCTGTTCCTTCCGGAGATCTGCAAGAAACTGACCTATCTGCCGCGCGGGCTTATCCTGGTCACCGGCGGCACGGGCTCGGGCAAGAGCACGACCCTGGCGGGCATGATCGACGCCATCAACAAGCGCGAGGCCGGCCACATCATTACCGTCGAGGACCCGATCGAATACACGTTCATCCCGCAGAAGAGCTGCATCGAGCAGCGGGAAATCGGCGACGACTGCCCGAGCTTCGCCAGCGCCCTGCGGCACGTGCTGCGCCAGGACCCGGACGTGATCCTGGTCGGCGAAATGCGCGACCTGGAGACGACCAGCGCCGCCATCACCGCGGCCGAGACGGGCCACCTGGTGCTCTCGACGCTCCACACGGTCAACGCCCCGCAGACGATTGAGCGCATCATCGACATTTATCCGTCGGACGAGCAGAACCAGATCCGCTCGATGCTCTCCAACACACTCCAGGCGGTGATCAGCCAGACGCTGTTCAAGCGGCAGGACGGGCCGGGCATGATTCCCGGCATCGAGATCATGCTCTGCACGCCCGCGGTGCGCAACTGCATCCGCGAGAACCGCATTTACGAGATTCCGAACATCATCACGACGAGCAGGCAGCTTGGCATGCAGTCGCTGGACGACAGCATTATGCAGCTCTATGCCAACGGTCACATCAGCCGTGAGGACGCGATCAGCCAGGCGGCCCATCCCGAGAAGATCGAGCGGGCCCTGGCGGCCTGAGCCGCCCCGGGTTGACGTTCCGAAGTCCGAGCCGGAGAAGAGATCATGCCGCAGTTCAAGTACGAGGTTCGCACCAGCAACGGGCAGACGGCCGCCGGGGTGCTGGCTGCGCCGAACCTGATGGCGGCGGGCCAGGCCCTGCGGCAGCAGGGAATGTATGTCCTGCAGCTCTCGCCCGTCGCCGCGGCGACCGCTTCGGCCCGGAGTTTGGGAGAAATCAGCTTCAGCTTCGGGCCTTCGGCCAAAGACATCCAGAACTTCACGTCGCAGCTTGCGGTGATGATCCGCGCGGGTATCAGCCTGCGCAGCGCCCTTGAGGGCATCGCCGACCAGGTCGAGAACCCCAAGTTCCAGAAGATGCTGCGGCAGATCCAGGGCGATGTGGAGAGCGGCAAGCCCTTCAGCGTGGCTCTGGCGCGCTATCCGAAGAAATTCAGCCCGCTCTATGTCAACATGGTCCGGGCCAGCGAGCTCTCCGGCGGCTTCGCCAAGATGCTCGACCGCATCGCGGTCTACCTGACGCAGCAGATCGAAACCGCCTCGCAGGTCCGCGGGGCGATGATTTACCCTGGCATCATCGGCGGCATGGCGGTCTTCACGACCATCTTCCTGCTGACGTTCGTGCTGCCGCGGTTCAGCGTGATCTTCGCGGGCAAGGAGGCGGCCCTGCCGGCTCCCACCAAGCTCCTGCTGGCGATCAGCAGCTTCATGATCAACTACTGGTACATCCTGCTGCTGAGCATTGGCGGAGGCATCTGGGGCTTTGCGATGTTCATCAAGACGGAGGTCGGTGGCATCTACTGGGACCGCTTCAAGCTGATCGTCCCGCTGTTTAAGAAGCTCTTCCGGGCCCTTTACATCACCCGGTCGCTGCATGCGATGGGCCAGCTCATCAACGCCGGCGTGCCGATGCTCGACACGATCGCCATCACCGCGGAGATCGCCGGCAACACGATCTACAAGCGCATGTGGCGCGACGTCTATATTGCGGTCAAGCAGGGCAAGAAGATCAGTCAGCCCCTCTCGAGTTCGCGCCTGCTGCCCAGGGCGGTCGTGCAGATGATCGGCGCCGGCGAAGAGTCCGGTAAGCTGGGCGAGGTGCTCGACGAAGTGTCGGAGTTCTACAGCCGCGAGCTGAAGGCCGTCATCAAGGGCGTCACCGCCATGATCGAGCCGCTTATGATCGTGGTCATGGGCTCGGTCGTCGGCTTCATCGCCATGAGCATTATTCTGCCCATCTTCAAGCTCAGCCAGCTCGTCAAATAGGCATTATCAGGTCTTCCAAAGCCCGAAAAAACCTGTTCCCTGCTTGCCCAGGGGCCTGCGGAATCCGATGTCCAGTACATGCGGTTTCGCAGGCCCCGGCCAATTCCAGCCTCCCGCCGTCACAGGCGCGGCTTCACGCTCATCGAGGCCTCCCTGACGATCATCATCGTCGGCATTGGCGTCCTGGCCGCGGCGGAGCTTTTGGCCATTGGGACCAAGCAGAACGCCGATTCCCATCGCCTGACAACGGGGCTGAACCTGGCCGCCAGCGTGCGGGAGATGGCCCAACAGAAGACCGGGGCCGAGGTCCTGGCCATGGACGGCAGTACCTATGCCCCCGCCCGCGACGCCCGCGGGGCGGCGATTCCGGGGCTGGATAGCTGGTCCCAGGTGGTTTCGGTGACCCGCGTGGCCCCAGGCCTGATCACAACCCCCGGCGGCAACGACAGCCGACTGATGAACCTCGCTGTAACCGTCCGTTACCGCGGGGAGGTCGTGACGTCCGAGAGCTGGTTGCTCGCGGACACCAGTGAATGAGAACTCTAACTCCTTAACGTTCCCCCAGTTGTAACGCGAACCGGCAAGAAGAAAGCCTCCGATGCGTACGCCTACCCCCCTCAGGCCCCACTACGCCGCGATGCCTGTGCGTCGCGGGGCGGCGTCATTGCTGGCGATGATGTACCTGGTGATTTTTGGCACCCTGGCCATGGGCTTCTACTCGGCCTTCACCCTGACAGCCCAAACGGTCTACAACGAAGGCAGCGCCCGCCGCGCCCTTTCGGCGGCGGAGTCGGGGATGGAGTTCGCCCGCTACCACCTGTGGTCAATGAACGTGCAGTACGCCGCGAATCCGGCGGACTTGTTCGACAAGGTGGAGGAGGGGCTGGAGGCGGCGCTGAACGGCACGGGGAACCTGAAGGGTGGAGACGTCGTCCGCTACGGCAGCACGCTCTACGTTCCGGGGAACCGTAGTGGTTTCATCGATCTTAACGACACGGGCGATGGATTCCGCCTCGAGATCACCTACGACGGCACGGAGCTGATCGTGATGTCGTACGGCCGCTCGGGCGAGGCAGTGAGTTTGGGATCGCCGGAGCGCGGCATCCGGCTGCGCTACGGGGTCTTCGAGCGGCCGTCTTCCATTTTCAACTTCGGGGTCGCCAGCCGCAGCGCGATCACCTTCGACTCCAACGCGAAGATCTCCGGCAGCGCGAATCCCGCCCATGGCAGCGTGCTTTCGACCAACATGGGTAGCACGCCGGTGGTGCTCAATGGTAACTCCTCGATCTCGGGCGACGTTTCGCTGACCAACCCCAGCGGGGCGGTAAGCCTGAGCTCCAATGCGACAATCGCCGGCTCAAAGAAGCCCGAGGTCGTGGCGCAGCACGTGCACACGGGAGTGAGCGAGCCGGGGTTCCCGACGATCGACACGGCCGCCTTCAAGCCCTTTGCGACAAACATCATCTCGGGCAGCAGCCCCAAGTTCGACAAGTCGGACCTTAAGAACCTCTACATCAAGGCGAACACGAACCCTTCGTTCGACAGCAACATCAAGGTGGAGGGCGTGATCTACATTGAGACGCCCAACAAGGTCACCTTCAACAGCAACGTGGACGTCACTGGCGCCATCGTCGTGCAGAACGATCCCACCGGCAGCCCTTCCGCCAACACGATCACTTTCAACAGCAACGTGACGCTCAAGGGCGTGGACCAACTACCCGCGACCGCAGACTTCCCGCCGGAGCTGCGCGCCCTGAAGGGGTCCATGATTCTGGCGCCGACGTTCAAGGTTCACTTCAACAGCAACTTCGGCGCGGCCGGCGGCTCCATCGTCGCCAGCCAGCTCGAGTTCGACTCCAACGCGTACGGCACGATCAAGGGCAGCGTCATCAACCTGGATGACACGGCGATGCACTTCGACTCAAACGCCCGGATCACGATCGAGAACCAGGGGACAAGCTACGCCCCGGCCGGAATGTACTTCGGCAGTCGCTACGTCCCGCTGCCGGGCTCGTACGAGGAGGTCCTGCCGTAAAGGCGACGCGCGTGCCCCCCCCCGTAAGGTGAAAAAGTATATGCGTAATCAGCACTCCACCGCTGCCATTCTCCCCCGACCGCGACGGCGCCGCGGCGTGTCGTCGATGCTGGCGATGCTGTACGTCATCCTCTTCAGCACGCTGTCGGTCGGATTCTTCGCCGCCTTCACACTGGCGACGCAGACCTCCTACAACGAGCGGGAGGCGGGACGGGCCCTGGCGGCGGCGGAGTCCGGGATGGAGTTTGCCCGCTACCAGCTCTGGGCGATGAACATCGAGTACTCATCCTCGCTGGCAGACCTGCTGGATCGCGTTGAGGCCGACCTCGAAGCGGCGCTTAATGGCTCAGCAAACCTCAAGGGCGGGAACATTTCCCGCGTCGGTGATACGATCTTTATTCCCGGTTCCACGTCGCAGTACATCACGGCCAACGGATCGGGCGAGGAGTTCCGGCTGGAGATCACCCGGGACGGCACGAACCTGGTGGTCACGTCATACGGACGCAGCGCCACCGGCGTGAGCGCTGCGGGCCGCGGTGTGCGGCTGCGCTACGCGATGATGCAGCGGCCCAGCTCGATCTTCAACTTCGGCGTCGCCAGCCGCGGCCCCATCAGCATGGACTCCAACGCCAGGGTCGTCGGAAGTCCGGACCCGTCGCATGGAAGCATCCTGTCCACGAGCACCGCGAGCACGCCGGTTTCGGTCCAGGGCAACTCGTCGGTGTCGGGCGACGTCTCGATCTCGAGTTCCACGGGCACGGTGTCGGTCGGCTCGTCGGCCTCGATCGCGGGCAGCACCAACACGACGATCAAGGCCCAGCACATCCACAAGGGCGTGCAGGAGCCGGAGTTCCCGACCATCGACACCGACATCTACAAGAAGTTCGCGACGAACGTGGTCTCCACGCCGGGCGCGAAGTTCGACACGGTGAATGTGAAGAACCTGTACATCAAAGCCAACACCAACCCGACCTTCGCCGGCAACATCAAGGTTCAAGGCGTCATCTATGTGGAAACGCCGAACAAGGTCTACTTCGACAGCAACGTCGAGGTTACCGGCGCGATCGTCACGCAGAACAACCCGACAGGAAGCCTGTCGCAAAACGTGATCGAGATGGAGAGCAACGTGAAGCTCCGCGGCGTGGAGCACCTGCCGGCCACGGCCGATTTTCCACCCGAGCTGCGGGAACTGACCGGCTCCACGATCCTCGCGCCGGGCTTCCACCTCTACCTGGACAGCAACTTCGGCGGCGAGTGCGGTTCGATAGTCGCCAGTTCGATTCACTTCGACTCCAACGCCGCGGGAACGCTCAACGGAAGCGTGATCAACCTGGGTCCGGGGAAGGTATGGATGGACTCGAACGCGACGGCCACCATCGCCAATCCAGGCGACGCATTCGCCCCCGCCGGAATGTACTTTGGAAGCCGGTATGTCCCGCTGCCCGGCTCCTATGAGGAGGTGCTGCCATGAGAAGTACACTTCGCAGCCCCCACAGCTCCGCTCGCCGCGGACTCAGCCTGATCGAAATCCTCATCGCGGGCGCCATCGTGGCGATGCTCTTGATCGCCATTGCCGCCGCCTACGACGCCATGGCACAGTCGGTGGAGGTCAACGAGCGCTTCAACCGGGCGGCCCAGATCGCGCGGATCGGCGTGCGTCGCATGGTGGAAGAGGTGCGCGTCGCGGAGGCCGTGCAGGTCGGCACGACGGCCCAGCAGTCGCAGTCATCGATCCTGAAGGCGACGAACCTGGACATCATCCAGCCGAGCGGCACGGTGGTCCACTACGTCTTCGACGCCAACCTCAAGCAGATCCTTTACCGCATCGACGACCCGTCCGACCCGATCGAGGTCGTTCTCGCCAGGAACGTGGAATCCGCAACGTTCACGGCCGATATCGAGTCCCACCCCGAAACGGGCGTCCGACGCACCGTGCGCGTGGTGATAGAGCTGACGATGAACGTCGATGGCCAGACGCTGTACCTGTGCGGTTCGGCGGTCCCGCGCCGCGAGATGGTGTACTGATCCTGCAAGAATTTGCAGCGGGCAGATTTGCCTGGAACCAGACGGAATCGCATGTATAGGACATGCGACGCCGTCGTTTGCGCGTTTTGCTCGACGGCAAGGAAAATAAGGGCCTGGGAGGGTTTTTGACGGAGGTCAATATGTACCACCCACGCGTGCAGACACGTTCCAAGCGGTTCCGCCGAGGCAGCTCCAGCATGCTGGCCATGCTCTTTGTGGTGCTGTTCAGCACCCTTTCGATGGGCTTCTACTCGGCCTTTACCCTCACGACCTACACCGTCTACAGCGAACGCGGCTCCAACCGCGCCCTGGCGGCGGCGGAGTCGGGAATGGAGTTCGTCCGCTACCACCTCTGGTCGCTCAATATCGCCCCGAATACCGCCTCGGCGATTCTCTTCGACGAGGTGTATGACCAGCTCGCCGACAAGCTCAACGGCACCGCCAACTTGAAGGGCGGAAACATCGCGCGGGTGGGCGACACGATCCTGGTCCCGGGCGACCCGTCGGAGTACATCCAGATCAACGACGACGGCGAGGAGTTCCGCTTCTCCCTGGAGCGAAGCGGAAACGAGCTGATCGTCTCGGTGGCGGGACGCACCGCAGGCAGTGCCAATGTGGCGGACCTGGGGCGCGGTATCCGGCTTCGCTACGGCATATTCGAGAAGCCCAGTTCGATCTTCGACTTTGGTGTTGCCAGCAAGAGCGCCATCACGATGGTGGGCAACACCGCCATCCTGGGCTCGCCCGACCCGGCGGCCGGCAGCGTGCTCTCCACCGCCAACACGCGATACCCGCTCTCGATGGGCAACAGCTGCGAGATCAGCGGTGAGGTCTCCTTCAGCAACCCGGACGCCTGGGTGAAAGCCGGCAGTAACAGCGTGATCAACAATGAGGTGGGCGAGGCCAACTGGGCCGACAACGTCCACCACGTGCCCGAGCCGGACTTCCCGGTGGTCAACACGGATGACTACCTGGCCTACGCGACCAACGTGATGTCGGAGAAGAACCCCTCGGGCAAGAGCTTCACGAACATCATCATTCCGCCCAACACCAACCCGACGTTCTCCAGCGATACGGAGATCCGGGGCGTGATCTACATCCAGGGCCCCAACCACGTGAAGTTCGCCGGCACGGCCAAGATCCACGGGATCATCGTGGCGGAGAACGACGCGGCGGGCAGCTGGTCCTCCGGCAATGTCATCGAGTTCCGGGGCACGGTGGACGCCGACGGGGTGCAGGGCCTGCCCAATACCTCGGAGTTCGCGGGCTTGAAGGAGATGGGCGGGGCCTTCATCCTGGCCGAGAATTTCACGGTGGACTTCGCGGGCACCGCGACGGCGGGAGCCACGGAGGTGACCGGGAGCATCGTGGCCAGCAGCGTGAAGTTCAGCGGCACGGCCGACGCGTACCTGGCGGGGTCAATCATCAACCTGGAGCCGACGAGCAGCGTGTACTTCAGCGGCAACAGCAGCGTGACGATCAAGAGCAGCGGTACCAAGACCCAGCCCCACGGGCTCAGCTTCGGCAGCCGCTATGTCCCCCTGCCCGGGTCGTACGAGGAAGTTATCCCCTGAGGATGGCACCTCCGATGGCGGCTAGTTCCGCTTCACGCCTCCTACGATGGGGGCGTGAAGTATTTTTACGGCGAGTACAACGGCGCAGAGTTTCCCACCCAGGACAAGCTCTTTGGCTTCGATCGGTTGATGAACCTGATCCTGAGGCACGGAGAGGAGGCCCTGGAGGCCCTCGAGCAGATCCTGGAGCGCGCCGACAACGACGAAATCAATGAAATGATCGAGCAGATGCTCCAGGAGGGCCTGCTCGAAAAGGACGGCCAGGGCCGCCTGCGGCTGACCCCGCGCGCCATCACCGCCATGCAGCAGAAGGCCCTCATGGAGGTCTTCGCCAACCTGAACGACGGGCGACGCGAGGGGCACGAGCGGGCCAGCCCAGGGCAGGGCGGGGAACGGATCGAAGGCACCAAGCCCTACCAGTTCGGCGACCCCGTCAGCGAGCTGGACCTCCACCAGACGCTGCACAACGCCATCCATCGCCATGGCCTGCCGGACTTCAAGGCCGGCGGGCGGATGCGCTTCGACGAGCGCGACATGGAGCTGCACCTGCACGAGGGGGTTACCTCCTGCAGCACGGTCGTCCTCCTCGACCAGAGCGGCAGCATGATGCGCTACGGACGGTTCCTGTCGGCCAAGAAGGTCGCCATGGCGATGCAGGCGCTGGTCCGGCGGCGTTTCCCGCAGGACACCATCGATTTCGTCGGCTTTTACAGCGGTGCGGATCGGGTTCCCGAGGCCGCCCTGCCGCTGGTCATGCCTAAGCCGGTGACGATTTACGACTACCAGGTGCGCCTGCGCGTACCCATCGAGAAGCTGGACCGGGCCCCACAACACTTCACCAACCTGCACATGGGCCTGCAGCTTGCCCGCCGCATCCTGAAGCGCCGAACCAGCGAGAACAAGCAGATCTTCATCATCACCGACGGCCAGCCCACGGCCCATGTCGAGGGGGAGAATGTTTACCTGCTCTACCCGCCCGATCCCCGCTCCACCTCCGCCACGCTCAAGGAGGCCCTGCTGGCGCAGCGGGAGGGGTGCCGTTTTGCGACCTTCGCATTGATCGAGGATTACTGGGGCATGGACTGGGTCGGCTTCGTCGACCAGCTCACCAAGCTGACCAGGGGCGTGGCCTTCTACACCGCCAGCGGAGAGCTGGCCAACTGCGTCATGGAGAGCTACCTCAGCGGTCGTAAGCGCAAGACCCACATCGGTTAGCACGCAAAGGCCCGGGCTTTTGCATCCCGGGGCGCGACCGATACACTCTGCTTCCATTCCGCTGACCGGTGAACCGTGGAGGTCAGGGAGGACTCTCACCACGTTGCGCCGCCTGTGTCGCCCATCCTCCCTCGGCTCCGCCCGCTCGCTGCGCAAGAATGTCGCGGTGAGCGCCTTTCTAATCGTCGTCGGCCTGCCCGGATTCGCCCTCGCCCAGACGCCGCCAGCCCAGCCAGCGAGCCAGCCGGCGGATCCAGACACCGCCACCGGCAGGCCCGTCGTCGAGGTCCGGGTCGTCGGAAACCAAACCATTAGCGATACAGAAGTGCTGAATGCCGTCAGGACGGAGCCCGGAACCGCCTTCGACCCGCGGACCGTCAGCGAGGACTACCAGCGAATCTACAACCTCCGACGTTTCAGCCGGGTGGAGGCCCTTTTCGAGCATACGCCCGAGGGGGTCATCGTCGTGTTCGAGGTCGAGGAACAGCCTGCCCTCGCGCGCGTGAGGTTCCGCGGGAACCGGCGCTTCGACGACGAGACGCTTCGCCAGCTCGTGGAGTTTGAGACCAATCGCAGCGTCGACCCGGTCATGCTGGCCTTTGCCACGAGCGCCATTGAGGAGCTTTACCGCTCCCGAAACTACGCCCTCGCGGAGGTGAAGGTCATCCGCGACGAGGAGAACCAGACTATTACCTTCGACATCGTCGAGGGCCCGCGGGTGCGCGTGCGGAACATCGACTTCATTGGCGCCGGGAGCTTCCCCGAGGCCCCTCTGCTTTCCTCGCCCCTGCGCAAGCAGATTTCAACGACCATCTACTGGCCCTTCGGCCTCTTCGGCCGCGACGGAGAGTACAACCCGCGGCTCATCGACGAGGATGTGGCGAGCCTTCAGCGTTTCTACCGGGAGCGGGGATTTTTCGATGCCAAGGTGGGCCGCCGGGTGGTCTTCTCGCCGGACCTTACGGAGGTTCAGGTCGAGTTCCTGATCGACGAAGGGCCTCGCTACATCATCAGCGACATCGTCTTCGAGGGCAACGAGCGGCTCAGCGACGCCCAGCTCCTCGACGCGATCCGCATCCGCCCGGGTATGCGCTACGACGCCGATGACGTCCGCCGGGCCGAGCGCGACATGATCCGCGCCTACAGCCCCTTCGGCTTGATATACCAGCAGCCGATCCCCGGTGTCGTGCCCGACCCGCAATACCTGCGAATACAGGAAGCGCAGGTCTTTGACCTGGAGCCCGGCCGCCTGCGGCTGCTCTTCAACGTCAGCGAGGGAAAGCCCTTCCGGGTAGGAAATATCGAGATCCGCGGCAACGCCAAGACCCAGGACAAGGTCTTCCTCCGGGAATTCGACCTGGCCCCAGGCGACCTGTACGACAGTGCCGCCGTCCAGGATGGGTATCGGCGGCTGCTGGCCTCCCGTTACTTCAGCCGCGTCGCGATCTCGCCGGTGGGCGACGATCCGGACGTGCGCGACATCCTGATCGAGGTCGATGAGCAGAGCACCGCCATGCTTACCTTCGGCGGCGCCGTCAGCTCCAACGGCGGTCTTATCGGCACGATCAAGTACGAGCAGCGCAACTTCGACCTGACCGACTGGCCCGAGCGGCCGATCGACCTGATTAACGGCAACGCGTTCACCGGCGGCGGCCAGATGCTGCGGATCCTTCTGGAGCCGGGGACGGAGCGGAGCAACGCGACGATCACTTTCTACGAGCCATACCTGTTCGACCAGAACATGGGCTTCGGGACTGATGCCTACTGGCGCAGCTATCGCCGGCGCGAGTTTCAGGAGCGCCACGCCGGCGGGCGGATCCGCATCAGTCCGCGCTTCGGGCGGAACTGGCGGACCGGCTTTAGCCTGCGCGGCGAGGATGTGGAAATCTTCGACATCAAGGAGCCGCTGGCCGTGCGTGCGCCCGAATATCTTGAGTTCGAAGGGAACACGACCATCACAAGCGCCGGCGTGGACTTCGGCTATCGCAACATCGACAACCCCCTGTTGCCGGCGCGTGGCGTGGATACCTCCGTCGCGTGGGAGAGCTTTGGGGCCCTCGGCGGGCCGAGCTTTCAGAAGATCAGCGCCAGCTTCAATGGCTATATCCCGCTCTACCGCGACCTGACCGACCGCCCTACCGTCCTGGAGCTGCGGCTGAACAGTTCGTACATCTACGAGGATGCCCCCTTCTTCGAGCGCATGTACGGCGGTGGCTCCGGCAGCGTCCGCGGCTTCCGCTATCGCGGGATCAGCCCGCGATCCGGGCTGGCCGACGACCCGGTGGGCGGGGATTTCCTGTTTACGGGGAGCCTGAACCTGGGCTTCCCGCTTTACGGCCAGAGCGTGCGTGGCGTGCTCTTCCACGACTTCGGCACGGTAGAAAGCGACCTGGAATTCGGTACGATCCGTACAAGCGTCGGGTTTGGCTTCCGATTCACCTTCGAGGGCCTGGGCAATATCCCGATCGCCCTGGACTTCGGCTTCCCGCTCAACGAGCGCCCCGAGGACGATGAGCAGGTGTTCAGCTTCTCGCTGGGCATCATTCCCTGAGTCTTTAACCCGGCACCCTCCCATGCACCTTTCCTCTCGCCGATTCGTGTTCTGTGCCCTGGCCATGCTCGTCACTTTCGCGCTTCCCGCCCCCGCGGAGGCACAGACGGATGTCGCCGTCGTGGACCTTGACCGTGTGCTCCGGGAAGCGGCGCTGGTCAAGAGCATCGAGGAGCGTGCCCGAAGCTACGGGCAGGCGATCCAGGCTCGAGTTCAGCAGCTTCAGACCGATCGCCAGCAGCTCACCAAGGACCTCCAGGAACTCAACCCCCAGTCCGACAGGGCCCTGGAGATGCGCCAGCAGCTCATCCTCAAGAACGCGGAGATCGAGGGGCTGAATGCCGCCTACCAGCGCGAGCTTATGATGATCTCGGCGGAGGGCCGGATTCGCACGCTCAATGCGATGAAAGAGGCCATCGCCCAGATTGCCCGTGACCGCAACCTCAAGCTCGTGATGCAAAAATCCCCGCCGCTCCCGGCGGGACTGCCGCCGACATTCGACCCGGCCAACCAGACGCACGAGCGCCAGCTCCAGGAGATGATCGACCGGCAACTGGCCCTTTATGCCGCACCGGAGGTCGATATCACCAGTGAGGTGCTGGTCAAGATGGACGAGACCTTCCGCGCCGGCGGCGGCCAGATGCCTGCCCCCACCACACGGCCCACCACCCGCAACGCCGACAATGGCGATGCCAACAATGCGGGTGGAGGCAACAATCCCTAGTGTCCTGCGGCCATCTTCCTGACCGGGCGCCGTTAGCACCTATGCCGACACTGGGCGAAATCGCGGAACTGATCGGCGCCGCCGTCCCGGATGACGTCCGGGCGATGCCGATTGAGGGAATTGGTACCCTAGAGGAGGCCACGCCCCGGCAGGTCGTCTTCCTGTCTGACCCTCGGTACCAGCGGCACCTGGCCGCCTCCCAGGCAGCGGCGGTGGTCA
>JBGTBZ010000275.1:0-2722 GCA_041749155.1 Phycisphaerae bacterium | reverse complement strand
AGCAGCCAGGCCAGCAGCGCGCCGCCGACCAGTGCCGAGATCAGGATGCCCAGGAGAAGACCGGCGAGAAGCTGCATGCGTCGGGCGAGCGTAGGCACATCCCCGAGCGGAGGGCGCTCGCGGCAGGCGCAGTTCAGGTGGATCCCGCATGGCCCGGACCGACTCTCACGCACCGGAGGCCGACTGCGCCCCGGTCGTCACTTCAGAGCCCGCCGTCGCCTGGGAAGCGCCGCCGTCGCCCGACTCGGGGCGGGGATTCACGCGCCTCACTTCCCGGGCATGGAAGCCCTTGTCGCCCGCCATCAACTCGTACTCGACGGGCTCGCCATCCTTCAGCGTCTTAAAGCCGTCCCCGCCGATGGCGGAGAAATGAACAAAGACGTCCTGGCCTTCGGGACCGACGATGAAGCCGAACCCTTTCTTGACGTCGAACCACTTAACGTTGCCGGTTGGCATAGGTCTCTCCGCGATTGACCACCCGCCAGTCATGTGCCCGAAGGACGCATTTCCCTCGCGACACGGGTTACCTGTTTCCTGGCCTGCAGGACACGACACTCCCGCGAACTTCCCTGGAGCTCGTCCGTGGCCCGGTCAGAAACAACGCATCGGCCAGAGAATCGGCCGAAATCCAGAACCCTCCCTTATCCTTCCGGCCAGAGCGTATCGGATTTCCAGCGCGTTTCAAGATACGCGTTCCCAATATCTTACAGCCATTGCGGGCCCCCCAACGCCCTTCACGACCCCCCTTCGGCACCGTCGGGGCACCGTCTTTGCACCTCCGCCGCCTCGTTGGTCCGACGCGGCTCCCCTCCACGTCGCTTTGCAGTTCATGGGAGGCGCCTTGCACGCCGGTTCACAGCACACCAAACAACCGCATCCACACGCCCCTGACACCGCCGAAACCGCCGGGGGCCAGCTTGTCCTCGTCGTCGAGGATGAACGCCACACGCGCAACGCCCTGGGACGGTTCCTGCGGCGGCACGGCTGGAACGTCGCCGGCTTCGGCACCGCCAGCGAGGCTCAGGCCTGGCTTGAGGAGTCGCAAGCCCGCCAGCCTGTCGCGGGCGCTGTCATCGACGTTCATCTCCCCGACGGCGATGGCATCGACCTCACCCGCGAGCTTCGCCGCCTCCTGGGCGAGCACATCCCCATCGTCATCGTCAGCGGCGACACCTCCATGGACACCCTGCGCCGCCTGCGCGACGCCGGCGGCAGCCGCTTCGTCGGCAAGCCCATGTCGCTGGCGGCGCTGCGGGAAGCGCTTGCCCCGCCCAAGGGCGGGGAAGCCCGAATGACCAAACCAGAATGACGAATCAAAGACGAATGACCAAAGGGGCGATGGGGCACCGAGTTCGTCATTCTGGTTTGGTCACTCGGGCTTCCGCGTGCCCCGCACGCGGCCTTGGTCATTGATTCGTCATTCTGGTTTCGTCATTCGGATTTCCCCTATCATCCCCTCCATGGCGAGGGAGCGAATCCTTACTGCAGCCGAAGCCGGCCCCGAGGAGCAGCGCGTCAACTACGCCCTGCGCCCCACCCGCTTCGACAACTACGTCGGCCAGCCCACCCTCATCAAGAAGCTCCGCATCGCCGTGGAAGCGGCGCGGCGGCGCAACGAATCCGTCGATCACTGCCTCTTCCACGGCCCGCCGGGCCTGGGCAAGACCACCCTCGCCCACGTCATCGCCAACGAGATCGGCACGCGCGTGCACATCACCACCGGCCCCGCCCTCACCAAGGCCGCCGACCTCGCCGGCATCCTCATGAACCTCGGCGAGCGCGACGTGCTCTTCATCGACGAGATCCACCGCGTGAACACGACCGTCGAGGAGTACCTCTACTCCTCCATGGAAGACTTCCGCATCGAGATCACCCTCGACGGCGGAATGCACGCCCGCGTCGCCTCCATCGACTTAAAACCCTTCACGCTGGTCGGAGCGACGACGCGCCTGGGCCTGCTGACCGGCCCGATGCGCAGCCGCTTCGGCCTCGTCGAGCACCTTGACTTTTATCGCCCCGAGGAGCTGCACACCATCCTCGCACTCAACGTCCGCAAGCTCGAGCTGAAGGCCGACGAGTCCGCCCTCACCGAGCTCGCACGCCGCAGCCGCGGCACGCCGCGCATCGCCAACAAGCTGCTCCGCCGCACGCGCGACTTTGCCGAGGTCAAGACGGACACCATGTCCGGCGACGGCCGCATCACGCGCGAGGTCGCCGACTACGCGCTCAACATGCTCGACGTGGACGAGGCGGGCCTGGACGACATGGATGCCCGCATCCTGCTCGCGCTCATGGAGAAGTTCGACGGCGGACCGGTCGGCGTGAGCACGATCGCGGTCGCGGTCGGCGAGGACGCCGGGACGGTCGAGGAGGTCTACGAGCCGTACCTCATCCAGGAAGGCTTCATGGCGCGGACGCCTCGGGGCCGCGTCGCCGCGAGGCGCGCATACGACCACTTCGACGTGGTCCCGCCGATGAAGCAGTCGGACATCTTCGACGAGCTGCTCGGCTGATCGCCGGCAAAAGAGAGGCGTGGGAGCGGGCCGGGTGCGACGTTGCGTCCTCCAGCCCGCTCTCCTGTGTATGCGCGTCTCGGTTCTCACCTGCTTGTTCGCGCTCGCGCCCTCCTCCGAGGCGCAGGTGCGCGCCTCGGCGGTGCCCGTCGCCGGGCCTGATGGCTCGCTGTGTGCGACGCTCGCTGCGACGCGCGTCTGCCTCGCCC
>JBGTBZ010000274.1:0-2379 GCA_041749155.1 Phycisphaerae bacterium | reverse complement strand
CTGGAGGAACGGCCTACTTCGCTGGCCCAGTTGCTGGGCAATGGTGCCGCCCGAACCCCCTCTGGCAGGATGCCCCCGCTGGCCATCCCCCTCTCCACCGGCACCCTCTCCCCCGGGGCGACCGCAGAGCTCGCGGCAGCCCTTTCGCAGGTCGGCCTGGCTCCTCTGCTGCCCCTGGGCGCCCGCCACGGCGCCGCGGGGCAGGCCGACACGCTCGAGCCCGGTAGCGCCATGATCATCCCGATGCTGATCGGCGACCTCAACCTGGTGGCGACCGGCACCTGCACGACGGTGATTGGCAACCGCGTTTTCGGCTTCGGACACCCCATGCTCGGGGATGGCCGCGTCAATCTCCCGCTGGCGGCGGGAGAGGTCGATGCCGTCATTCCGACGCAGGAAGTGAGCTTCAAGCTCGGCAGCTCGGGCAAGATTGTCGGCACCCTCGCAAGCGACGAGACCGCGGGCGTCGCTGGGACGATCGGGCCGGTCCCGCCGATGATCGAGGCGAGCATCGTGGTGAAGCGTGGCGGTGATTCGCATACGTTCCGCTTCAAGGCGGCCCGGCATCACCTTCTCACGCCGATGCTCCTGGGAACGGCGGCGCTGGATGCCGTTACCTTTCGTGGGGCGCCGGAGCTGAATGGGGCCACCCGGTGGAACCTGCGCCTCCGCTATACCGGCGAGCGCACCCTGCACCTCCACGACGTCGCCGCCAACGACGACCCCTTCGGCGGGAGCAGCTTCGTTGGCGCGCTGATCCTTCCCCTTCAAGCCCTCCAGGAGAACCCGTTTGCCGACGTCCAGCTCGAGTCGCTCGAGGCTGAGGTCGAGCTGCTGCCCCCTTCCGAGGTTCAGATTGCCCGGTTGGAGGAGATGAGCCTTGCACGCCAGCGCTTCAAGCCCGGGGAGACCGTCCGGATCAACCTGCTTTTCCGCCTCCACCGTGGCCGTCGCGTGATGCACTCGGTCGAGCTGGAGCTGCCCGAGGATCTGCCCCCGGGCCGATACCCCCTGACCGTCAGCGACTCGATGACCGCGATCCAGGCGGCGGCGCAGGCGAGGCCCTTCGAGTTCGACGTCAAGTCGATCGACGAACTTTTTGCCGTGATCAATTCGTTGCAGTCCTTCGCGACGGATGCCGTGTACGTGCGGCTGGACCGGCCCGAGGAGGTTGGAGTGGCGGTCGGGCGCGACGCGCTGCCTGACCTTCCAGGGAGTCGGGCCCTGCTGCTGGCCGAGAGCGGACGCAGCGATGTCACGGCCTTCGCGCCCGCCGTCAGCCGCAAGGTAGAGCTGCCGTTCATCCTCACGGAGGGTGAAGGACAGGCCGTGATCACTGTCGAGCGCCCCTGATGACATTCACTTGAGTTTCGACCATGAAGCGAATCAACCGCCCGGGCCTTGCCGTACTCCTGCTGGTCGTCGCTAACCCGCTGGTGCTCGCCAGCGATGTCTCTTACTGGACGCACTCCACCGCCGATGACTACGCAGAGGCGATGCTCGAGAACCTCGTCGTGACCAACTATGGCGATGTTCAGCTCACGCGCAGGCTGGAGCCCCTTGCGGAAGGGATGCCGGGGGTTTCGGTGGTGTATGCACTCGTCGAGGCACCCGATGGCACCGTCTACGCCGGGACCGGGCCCGGCGGTATCATCCTGCGCATCCGCGATGGCCAGGCTCAGCGGTTCGAGCTTCCCGGCGCGGGCAACATCTTTGCGCTGGTGCTCGATGGTCAGGGTCGCCTGCTTGCCGGCACCGGCGGTGAGGCCGGCAAGGTTCTGCGCGTCTCGTTCGACGGCGACGAGGCCGCCACCGAGGAGATGTTCGCCGCAGAGGGGGTGCGGTACGTCTGGCGGATCGCCCGGCATGCAGACGGCAAGCTCTATGTCGCCACCGGCCCCACGGCGGCGCTGTATGAGCTTGGCGATGGCGAGCCGCGGCAGGTGTTTACAGCTCCGGGTGAGAAGAACCTGCTTTCGCTGGCCCTGGGAGAGGGAGACACGCTCTACGTCGGGACCGACCCCAATGGCCTCGTCTGGCAGGTGAATCGCCGAACCGGCGAATCGCGGGTTCTTTTCGATGCCGCGGAGCCGGAAGTGACGGCCCTGCTCGTGTCCGGCCGAGTGCTCTACGTCGTGGGCGCCGCCCGCGGTGAGGCTGGAATGGAGGAGGAGCCAGGTGCGGGCATGCCGGAGGTCATGGGGAGTGCCACGCCAATCACGCGGCAGCCGGTCGTGTTGCCGGTGGACCCGGATCTGCCCCCGCCGGAGCCTGATCGCCTGCCGCTCGACGAGATACGCGAGATGCAGGACCCGCCCGACCTCCCCGGCCAGGACCAGCCGGAGGAGGCGCCCGATCAGGACCAGCCGGATGAACTCC
>JBGTBZ010000273.1:0-7028 GCA_041749155.1 Phycisphaerae bacterium | reverse complement strand
GATTTTGCCCTGGTCGGGCCGCGCGAGCCGTTCGTGTCGCGCGACACGCCCGCGTGGACCGAGCCGGGCCCGGAATCGGGGCCCTGTCGGGTGGAGCTTATAGACGGCTCGACCGTGACGTATTCGTGGTACCGCTTCGTCGATCAGCCGTCGTTCCGGCAATACGACTGGAGTGACGAGAAAAAAGCGGCTTTGCAGGCGTTCGTCGAGAAGATTCACCGCGCCTGGCCGATCGATCGCGACTACATGCCTCCGCCGACGCAGGGCGAGCTGGTTTCGCTCGACCCGTCGCTCTTTGTCAACCCCCCACAGGGGATGGAGGTCGGTTACGTTCCGATCGTGACAAAGCAGGAACGGGTAGAGTGACTCGTTCTGCGCGGCCTCGCGTCGGGCTTTGTTCAGTACGATCGGGGCCGGTGGCGTCCTCTTCCTATACTTTGCCTGCCATGGCCTACACCGAACCCGTTCTGACGACCCGGATCCCGCTTGAGCCGGAGAAGCGCCACGTCGTCTGGTATGACGAGTACGTCCGCACCGGCGGATACGAGGCGCTGAAGAAGGCCATCAGGATGGCCCCGGACGAGATCATCAAGGTGGTGACCGACTCCGGCCTGCGCGGGCGCGGCGGGGCGGGGTTCTCCGCCGGGCAGAAGTGGTCGTTCATCCCGAAGGAGAAGAAGGGTCCGCACTACCTGGCGGTGAACGCCGATGAGAGCGAGCCAGGGACCTTCAAGGACCGCTACCTGATGGACTACGACCCCCATCAGCAGCTCGAGGGTTGCGCCATCTGCGCCCTGGCGACGCAGGTGGACGTGATCTACATCTTCATCCGCGGGGAATACCACCGCCAGATCGCCGTGACCGAGCGGGCGGTGGCGGAGGCGTATGAGAAGAACATCTTCGGCAAGAAGAGCATCATCGGACGGCCGCTGGAGTGCTACGTGCACAAGGGGGCGGGTGCGTACATCTGCGGCGAGGAGACGGGGCTGCTGGAAGCCCTTGAGGGCCGGCGCGGCTGGCCGCGGCTGAAGCCGCCGTTCCCCGCCATCGCGGGGGCGTTCGGGAAGCCGACCGTGATCAATAACGTCGAGACGCTCTGCTGTGTGCCGTGGATCATCGACCGTGGTGCGGACTGGTTCAAGACGATGGGCACGAAGTCATCACCCGGCCCCAAGCTCTACGGCATGAGCGGGCACGTGAACCGCCCCGGCTGCTACGAGCACGAGCTGGGCATCACGCTCGAAGAGAGCATCGAAATGGCGGGGGGGATGAAAGGCGGGAAGCACAAGGGCAGCATCTGCGGCGGGATCTCCATGGGCATCCTGGGGCCCGAGGAACTGGATATCCGCCTCGACTTTGACGACGTCCGCTTCCGCGGCGGATGCCTGGGCCTGGGGACGGCGGGCATGATCGTGATGAACGAGCACACGGACATGGTCAAGGCCTTGCGGAACTGTGTGCGGTTCTACAGCCACGAGAGCTGCGGCCAGTGCACGCCCTGCCGCGAGGGCAGCGCCTGGATGCACAAGATCCTGGATCGCATTTTGGCAGGCCAGGGCCGGCAGCGCGACCTCGACATGCTGCTGGAGCTGGAGAAGACGCAGGGCATCATGCCCGGCACGACGATCTGCGGTCTGGCAGACGGCACGGCCTGGGTGACGCGGACGTTCATTAACAAGTACTACGAGGAGTTCTCCGCACGCGTAAGGCCGGATACGGCCAAGACCGTGAAGCTGACGATCAACGTAGGGCGGCGGAATGTATTGACGCCGATGGGGAGCAATACGCGCTGACCGCGGAGCGAGCTGACTGCAGGAGCCAACATGAGTTCCGAGCCGGCCCAACGTATCACTTCCCGGCCTGATGTGTTCGGGGGCACGACCTCGCCGACAAGGCCGTTGTGACTGTGCGCGGCAACCGTATCCGCGTCAGCTATTCGTGTAGTCCTGACGCGAGTCGGCCGGATAACATCCCCTCATGCGCCGCCGAGCCTTCACACTCATCGAACTGCTCGTCGTCGTCGGGATCATCGCGCTGCTCCTGGCCCTGCTCCTGCCCGCCCTCGCTGCCGCACGCGAGGGAGCGCGCGCCACCGTCTGCCGCTCGAACCTCAAGCAGGTTCACCAGGCCCTGGTCCTCTATTCCCAGCAGTTCAACGGCCATGTCCCCATCGGCTACCGCCAGACCAAGCAGTTCAACAGCATGATCTACAGCGGCTCGGCGGGAAAGTACGTCCTCTTCGGAAAGCTCCACGAGGCGAAACTCACCTTCGAGGGCGATATCTACTACTGTCCCAGCGAAGAGAATCAGCGGTTCGACTTCGGCACCGCCGCCAATCCCTGGCCGCCGGGCGAGGCGCCCAGCGTCAACACCACAAGCGGCTACGCCTGCCGCCCCTGGGTCGAGCTTCCGGATGACTGGACACGCTCCACGCCCGTTCCCCGCCTCACCCAGATCGGCAATGTCGCCCTCCTCGCCGACCTGATGAACAGCCCCGACAGGCTTAATACCCGGCACGAGGACCGCGTGCACGTCGTCTACGGCGATGGCTCCGTCAATGCGTTCCGGCGCTCCCGCTTCCCGCAGAGATTTCCCTACGAGGGCTTTGGCGACTTTGCCGGCGGATTCGAAGACCTCCCGCCGCCGGTGGTTCCCCCGGACCCGCAGTGGAATGACGAGCAGGACGCCATCTGGGCCGCCTTCGACCGGAGATGAAGACCTAGCATGTCGCGCTTGCCGCCGATCGATGCAATCCCGCAGGGCCTGCTTGACCAGCCGGTAGTCGGAAGCGGCCTGCATTCGGGCAGCGACGGCCGCACCACGTTCGGCAGCCAGCTCGACGGCTCGCGGCCGACGCTGCTGCTGTTCCTGCGGCACCTGGGCTGCGTCTTCTGCCGGGAAATGGTCAAGGATGTCCGCATCGCCTCCGACCGCGCGGATGCCTGGCAGACCGAGAAACGCTACCCTCGCGTTGTCTTCGTCCACACCGCCTCGGTCGAGGCGGGTGCACGCTTCTTCGGTCGATACTGGCCCGGCGCCCCCGCTGTCGCCGATCAGGCGCGCCGCCTTTACGCCGCGATGGGCCTCACCCGTGGGACGGTGGGGCAGCTATTTGGTCCGCGAGCGCTGGTTTGCGGGTTGCGCGCGGTCAGCAAGGGCCACGGTCTGGGAAGGCCCGCCGGCGATCCATGGATGATGCCGGGCGCCTTCCTCGTCAGCCCGGAGGGCCGGGTGCTCCGCCAACATGTCTTCATCCATGCCGGCGATCATCCCGCCTTCGACACCTTCTGTGAGCCGCGTCCAGAGTTGGTGCCCTCTGGCGACACCTCTCCAGCGCCGACACCAACCGTGGCGGGCGCATGAAGGCGATCAGTGATACAGCCCGTGGGTGCTGATATACGCCCGCACGGAGTCCGGCACGAGATAGCGGATATCCAGGCCCCGCCGCGCGCGGTCGCGGATCTCGGTCGCGCTGATATCGATCTGAGGCCCCTGGACCACGTTGGCCTCGAGCCGACGGACGGCGGGCGGCAATGACGACCAGTCGATCGCATGTCCAGGCCGGCGCACGACGACGAAATGCACGACCTTCCCCTCTATAAGGCGGTCGGCCTCGTGCCAATCGGGAAGACTGGCAAGGAGGTCGGCGCCGATCATCCAGGGCACTGGGCCCGCGCAAAGGCCTTGATCCTGGAGTTCGCGGGCAGTCTGGATGGTGTAACTCGGCCCAGCGCGGCGGATTTCGCGGTCGTCTACCTGAAAAAACGCGTGATTTTCAACAGCCAGGCGGCACATGGCCAGCCGATGCTGCTCCGGCAGGATGTCCGGGGCCTGTGGCTTGTGAGGCGGCCGGCCCGCAACCACCAGGCGGACTCCGCCGAAACCAAGCGTCTCCGCGACGGCCCTGGCCACGATCAGGTGGCCAAAATGTGGTGGATTGAAGCTGCCGCCGAGGCACAGGGAGGGGCAGGCTGGATCGGAAGGGCCCATCAGAGGCTCCAGTCTAATGGGGCCCGGCCTCAACAGGCGATTCCCCCAATCCATGCACGCTGGTCACTTGGGCTTGACATACAGGCAATATGCCTTAAGTTCTCCGTCCCCATTGGCCGACAGATGCGTTTCGGCCGGGAAGGACCGCCCTGACGTACCGGAGGAGTTAGGCCCCGCCTAAGGCGGAGACTGGAAACTACGCTGCGGATCACTCCGCGGTGTGGCGGATGTCTCTCCCCAAGCGAGGCAGGCCAAGGTTGGCCCACCTACCCCTTACCCATTTGCCCAACTTGGGCAATTAGGCGGCTGCGGCGGCGAACGTTGGATTAGCTCAGGCGTAGTAAAGATGTGCGTTTTCAGGCCCGGTAGGGCGACTTGTCGGGCCTCGGCGCATGTCTGAAATGGCCGGTGAAGCGTGTGGTTGCGGAAATCCAGTGCTGTTTGCGAAGACTTGGGTCGGCAGAAACCGTGCCCGACGGGTATTTGGGCACCGGTTAGAGTATCTACCGCCCCGTGCACTGATTTTGCGGCCTGGAGCCCGCCGGTTATGGCGCATGAGAGATCAGACGTTGTTGTGTGTGTTGACGAACTGAAACAAGGAACCTGAAGCCGCGTCCGAGATCGGACGCATCCCAATGAGCGACCCTAAGGAGGCCAAGATGGCCGCCACTACCGTGAAGTCCAAGATCCGCAAGCCCATCGCCAAGACCAAGGCCGTCCGCAAGACGGTCCGTGGTGCGGTGCTGGCTGAGAAGGAGTCGAAGCGGGCTTCCCCCATTCCGCGCCTTCTCCGCCAGAAGGCCGAGGCGTTGATGCTCGAGTCCTACGACTTCATGGACTCCGAGCACTTCAGTCGCCCGCGCATCGAGAAGGAGCTGTTCGAGGACAAGATCCCGCCGCTGCCCCTGGTCTCGTGGTACCAGCCGACGCGCGATGACGCCTTCGAGGCCGACAAGCAGGTGGCCGCTCCCCAGCTCATGAAGCCGGCGGAGGAGAAGCTGATGTTCCTCCGCTTCAACTTCGCCAAGCTGAAGCTCGGCCGCATTCAGCGGCGCATTAAGCGCAACGGCCTGACCAAGAAGGACGCCCAGGAACTGCTGCAGTGGCACAACAAGTTTGAGCACCTGCGGGAGTACCTCGTTCGCACCAACCTGGCGCTGGTGCTGGCCATGGCCAAGCGCACGCGCCTGGGCGACGTGGACTTCGCGGAGATCGTCTCCGAGGGCAACATGGCGCTGATCCGGGCCGTCGACAAGTTCAACGTCGACAAGGGCTTCAAGTTCAGCACGTACGCCTGCCGGGCCATCCTCAAGGCTTTCAGCCGTACCGCCATGAAGCACTCGCGGCACCGCCAGCGCTTCCCGGTGGAGTTCGAGCCGGACCTGGAGAAGTCCAACTGGAACGAGATCCGCCGCGCCAGCGTCGAGGAGGATTGCGTCGTCGAGCTCAAGACGATCGTCGACAAGAACCTCGCCGACCTGTCGGACGTCGAGCAGACGGTGTTGAAGCGCCGCTTCAACTGGGAGCAGAACGAGTCCAGCCCGCTCACGCTCGAGCAGGTCGGCCGCATCATCGGCGTGACCAAGGAGCGCGTGCGGCAGATTCAGAACAAGGCGCTGACCAAGATCCGCCGCCTCATGGAAGAGGGCGTGCTCCGGCACGACGCCCGCGACCGCGAGCTCTCGCCCGACGAGATCCGCGAGCGGGCACGGCTCTTCCTGCAGGGTCGCGAACTCGACGAGAGCGACGAGCACGAACTCGCCGGCACCCTCGACTGAGGTTCCGCGCTCCCGCGACATTCGAATACGACACGTGAAGCGCCGCCGCGACCACCATCGCGGCGGCGTTTCGATTGCTGCAAGTGGGTTGCCGCACGGACCCGGTCATGCCGCGCTGTGCGGGCGGGGACCTAGGACGCGGCGCGCGTGTCGCTGCGGAGCGTGAAGTAGATGGCCATCAGGAAGACCGCCAGAATCCCCAGCAGCGAGATCACCATCATCATCGGCCGGTCGTCACGGCCCTGAACCGGCGCCTGGATGTCGGCGTCTGAGGGCCGCTCTGGCGCCGGGATGATGTTGGCCGTGGCCCGCGTCTTGTTCAGGGCTGTACGCTTCTCCTCGATCAGGTTATTCATGTCCTCCCGGTCGATTCGAAGCTGGGCCAGCCGCTGGCGGCTTCGCTGCGCCGTCTCGCTGCCCGCCTGGAGCGTCGAGAGCTCCGCCCGGGCATTCTGCGCTTCCCGCTGCGCCTTGAGTGCCGCCGCCTCCGCCGCGGCAAGTTCCTGGCGGAGGTCCGACACCTTCCGGGCATGGGCGGCAAGGAGCTCCTGCTCACGCTCCTGGATCTGGCGGCGGAGTGAAGCGGCCTGCGCCTCCAGAGTCGGCTGGCTCGCGGCGCCCTGGGCGTCCTGGATCACGATGAGGCCGACAAAGAGCAACTCATCTGAGGCGCCGCCCGGCGCTGCGTCCGGCTCCTCAAGATCGGGCGCCGGCATACTCCACACGTCCATCGCGACACCCAGCCGCTCGGTCTGCCGCCGCACGACGGCCCGGAAGGCCTCATCGAGCGACGCCAGCGGCGACCCGAGCTTCGAGCCGGTGCCCGACGCTGCCATCAGCGACGCCTTCCGGGCTGCAAGATCCGTCTCCACCCGCGTCCGCTCGGCCGAAAGATCCTCGCGAACCTGGCGATCGCTGGCTTCCAGCGTGACCCGGGCCGCGGCGACCTGATCATCCGCCTCCAGGGCCTGCTCTATCTCGCTTGTCCGCAGTGCCAGGCGGTCGCGCGAGAGCCGCAGGGACATGCGGATGCCCGCCGCGTGCGCCTCCATTCCGTCGGCCATCGCTGCCCCCAACTCGCGCTGCTTCAGGGCCACTTCGCCACGAAGCGTGCGTATCTGCTCATCGAAATCCAGCATCGATGCCATCCGCTCACGGCGGATGCGCGCAAGGCGCTGGCGGTGCAACTCAACCTCACCGGCCGCCAGCACGTGCCGGGGCACGACCTCATCCAGCACCGCGCCCATTGCGGCGACCAGG
>JBGTBZ010000272.1:0-2136 GCA_041749155.1 Phycisphaerae bacterium | reverse complement strand
GTCGAGCGGCTGGGCCGGGTGATGGGGGAGGACGCGGCGGGGCACGATCCGGTGCTGTACGGGCAGGTTCTGATCGGTCGGGCGAACCTGGCAATGTCCCGCGGGCAGTTCGCGGAGGCGGCGCGGCTGGTGAACGAGGGGCGGGAGGTGTTTGTGGAGCCGCGGCAGCAGAGCGACGCCCTGATGATCCTGGCTCGTGCGGCGGAGGGGCAGGCTGGCAACGACCGGGTAAGGCTGCTGGATGCGGCTCTGGCGTACATGAAGGTGGTGGCGTTCTTCAAGCGGTACGACGAGGCGCCCAACGTCCCGGAGGCGCTGCTGAAGGCGGCCCAGATCCACGAAAGGCTGAGCCTGTCCAAGGCGGCGGCGGACCTTTATCGCGATTTGGTGACGCGCTACCCGGACACGGGCCCCGCCGCCGAGGCACAAAAGCGGCTGGACTCGGCGGAAGGGAGTTGACGTCATGACGTCAACTGGCGTGGGGCAGGCCGGCTCCTACACTGTGGGCCCTGACCAAAAGCGGGTAATTCATGCAAGGAAGATTCGGCAAAGTCGTGCTGGTGGTGCTGGGCGTGATCCTGATGATCGTGTTCATTTTGCCCGCCGGGCTGCAGAACATGGCCGGCGGCGATTCGACGCTGGGCACTCTCAAAGGCGAGAAGGTCCGTCGGAACGACGTGATGGGGGCCAGGAGCCTGTACGACTACGCGCGGATGCAGCTTGTGGTTCGTGGCCCCGCGGGTCAGGAAGTGCCGCTGACGGCGGCGATCTTCGGGGAGCACGCCGAGAAGCTGGAGGACGATCCGGAATTGTTCTACCTGCTGCTGCGGGAGACGGAAGAGATCGGGGCGGTGATTCCCCCGGAGCCTCTGGAGTCGCGGATCGCGGAGTTGAACCTGCAGGTGCGGATCGCCGACCCGTCTTCCCCCGGTACGCAGCGGCTCGTCGATTTCAGGGACATCGCCGGCGAGCAGCTTCGCGACGATGTGCTGAGGTCGGTGCGGGCCCTGTTGAGCATCGAGCGCAGCTTCATGCGCTACGTGGACTACCCGCACATCAGTCAGCCTCTGGTGGACTACTTCCTGGCCACCGGATCTCAGGAAGTGGACTTGCGCACCGTCGTGTTCGACAGCAGCCGGCTCATGGACCAGGCACCTGAGCCCTCCGCCGAGGCGATGCAGGCGCACTTCGAGGAGCACAAAGAGGCGCTCGAGGGTGCCGCCAGCGACGAGAACCCCTTTGGCTTCGGATACCGGCAGCCAGACGGCGTGAAGTTTCAGTACATCACCATTGGTGGCGAGGCGGCGCGGCGGCATGTGCTGAGCGATCTCAAGGCCAGGAGCGTGGCCGACCGCGAGCAGGCGATATACAGCTACTGGCGCGAGAACCGGGCGCGATTCCCCGTCCCGCCCGGCTCCTCGGCAACTCAGCCTGCGACCCAGCCCGCCACGCAACCGGTCGAGGACGAGGCCCCTTCGACACAGCCTGCGACGCAACCGACCGGGGACGAAGCATTCCTGCTGGCGAGCAACGCCGAGGTCAAGCAGTTCCTGGATGGGCAGACGGCGCAGGTGACCGGGGGAGCGCGCGAGCCGGAGTGGCGCTCTTTCCTGGCTGTTCACGACGACGTTGTGGATCGGTACGTCTCAACCCGGGCGGCGGAGCTGAAGGGCAACGTCGGCCGCCGGCTTCGCGAAATCCTCGGGGGCGACTACCGGGCCTTCGACCTTGCCCGGGCCGCCGGGGCGGATCCTCAGAACGCGCCGGCCGAGCCGCCCAGGAGCCGTGCGGGCGTGCCGGTGGACGATCCCGACTACCTCGAGCGGGTCGCAGAACGCATCGCTGAGGAGTTCGGCCTGCGGCCGTCGGTGGCGACGTACGCGGCGGAGTACTACGGCTTTGAGGAGACGGCGGACGAGGCGGTAGTGGGGCCGATCGCCAGCGCGATCTCGCCGCAGCACCAGGCGATGTTCTCGACCTACATCATGGGCGGCACGCTGCCCCTGCTGGATGCGGCGCAGCGCCGGCAACTGGAGCAGTCCGGGCAGGGCCTGGCGCTTTACAAACCGAGCGAGGCGTTGCTGGACATCGAAGGCAACGACTTCATCTTCCGCGTGATCGAGGCCCGGCCGGATG
>JBGTBZ010000271.1:0-8578 GCA_041749155.1 Phycisphaerae bacterium | reverse complement strand
ACCGCGAAATGAGCTGTGAATTTCTTCACAATCGGCCTTGGCGGGTGTTGAAACGCCGATTTGCCGGTCCGATAGAGCCGAGGGTGTGCAAAAGCGCGCACCGCCATCTGGAGTGTGCCACGTGGCACACTCACGGCGGTCGATATGTCGGGGGGCTCAACCCTGCGGCACGCAGTGCCGCGGCACGGGGCAGAAATGTGCCACGTGGCACAATTCGCTCCGACAGAGCCGCGGCACTGTGTGCCGCAGGTCGCGCTCTCGGCACGGCTTCCCCTGCGGGTGAAGCCGTGGCACCGGAGAATTGTGCCACGTGGCACATTTCTGCCCCGTGCCGCGGCACTGCGTGCCGCAGGGTTGAGCCCCACGACATATCGACCGCCGTGAGTGTGCCACGGGGCACACTCCAGATGGCGGTGCGCGCTTTTGCACACCCTCGGCTCTATCGGACCGGCAAATCGGCGTTTCAACACCCGCCAAGGCCGATTGTGAAGAAATTCACAGCTCATTTCGCGGTGCGCTGTCGGAGCCATTTTCGCGCACCACCCATCCACCGCCGTTTGCGCATCCCCGCCCCCTCAACTCGCCGCCCCAAAACGCCACCCTCCAACCGACACAAACCGACCCCCACCCGACATCTACCAACACTGACCGCAAGAAGACTCGTTCTAATTACAAGTGGAACGTTCAAACCGGGCGCTGCGCACAAGGCTACAGCGCTTCGGCAAGCGGTGACACCGTTGGGTATGCGGGGCCGGCGCTGCCCGGTGGCCGCCCGCCGGCGCCCCCCAGGAGGGCTACGACCTGAAGAACCGCCTGGTGGTGGCGGACGCCGACGGCGATTCCGACGCCGACCTGCGCCCCCTACGACCACCAGGAGGCGGCCACCCGGGGCAGGTCAGTCGAGCAGACGAATAACGGCGGCGAGGAACTCGGCCATTTCCACGGGCTTGGAAAGATGCAGCTGATATCCGGCCATGAGCGAGCGGGTCCGGTCTTCGGCTCGAGCGAAGGCGGTGAGGGCGATCGCGGGTGTAGCGCCACCGCGCTCCGGCGGCAACTGGCGCACCCTGGCGATCAGGTCGTAGCCGTCCATCCCGGGCATCCCAAGGTCCGAGATGATCAGGTCCGGCGGCATCCCCGTCGCCCAGAATCTGCAGGGCCTCCTGCCCAGTGGCGGCCTCCAGGCACTTGAGCCCTCGCGCCTCCAGCACACGCCTGAGCAGGTGCCGGGCGTCCGACTCGTCCTCCACCAGCAGCACCGTGCGGCCGCGCACCCGGGAGGTGTCGATCCCGTCCAGGCCTGCTCCGTCGCCGCTTACGAAATACTCGTCCTGCAGCGCTCCGGCAGGAAGCGGCGGCTGAATGGCGATCGCCACAGGAAGGTTGATCGTGAAAATGGCCCCGCGCCCACTGCCTTCACTGGCCGCCTGCACCGTTCCCCCGTGCGCCTCCACGATCTGTTTTACGATGGAAAGTCCCAGGCCCAGGCCCGAGTACTGCCGCCTGGCGGAGCTGTCCTGCTGGCGGAAGCGCTCGAAGACGAACGGCAGGAACTGGGGGCTGATCCCCACGCCCGTGTCGCTGACGCTGATCTCGACATGGGAGTTGACGCGCCGACACAGCACCTGCACCCTGCCATCCCTGGGGGTGAACTTGACGGCATTGGTCAGCAGGTTGTACACGACCTGCTGGAGGCGCGCCGGGTCGCCCCGGACGTCGCTCACATTGGTGTCGCAGATGTTCTCCAGCCGAACCCCCTTGGCGTTGGCGGCCGGCCGGATCGCGTCCATGGCCGCGCTGACGATCTCTCCCAGCTTCACCGACTGGATGCTGAGCCCGATCTTCCCGGCGAGGATGCGGCTCATGTCCAGCAGGTCCTCGATGATCTGTGCCTGCAGGCGGGCGTTGCGCTCGATGACCTGCAAGCCCTCATCGAATGCCTCAGGCTCAGTGCCGATCGTCGTCTCGCGCAGCATCTGCGCCCACCCGAGGATGGCGTTCATCGGCGTGCGCAGCTCGTGGGAGAGCGTTGCCAAAAACTCGTCCTTGAGCAGGCTGGACCGCCGCGCATCCTCCAGGGCCTCCTTCAATTCCTGCTCGTCGTGCTTGCGTTGGCTGATGTCGCGAAGGTAGCCCGTAAAGAGCGGCGGCCCGTCGGGTACGCGCACGGCGGTCACGGCCAGCTCGACCGGGAACTCCTCCCCGCTCGCCCTTAGCGCGGGCATCTCGATGCGCCGCTCGAGAATCGGACCCTCGCCGGTCTCGAGGTATCGCCGCAGGCCGGCCCAATGGCCCTCGCGCAACCGCGGCGGAATGATCACCTCTGCAAGGGCCTGCCCCAGCGCCTCTTTGCGCGTGCGGCCGAAGATCCGCTCGGCGGCGGGGTTGAAGTCCACAATCCGCCCTTCGTGGTCCATCGTGATGATGGCGTCGAGAGCGTTCTCTACGATGGCGGCCTTGCGCGATTCGCTCTCGGCAAGCGCGCTCTGCGCCTTTCGTGTCTCGAGCAGCTCCCTGTTGAGCTTCAGATTCAGAAGCCTGCGCTCGTTGTGGGCCCGCCGCATCGACTCGGTCAGCAGCAGGATGATCCCGCACACCATGAAATAGGCGAGCGTGCCGGAGATACTCAAAGGGGTCAAGTGGTACGGGAAGAGGCCGTGCCGGGGCGGGAAGAACAACCGTTCCGCCAGGTACGAGCCGGCCAGCGTCGCGACGATGGCCGGGCCCAGCCCCAGCCACCAGGCGACGACGGCCACCGCGATGAAGTAGCTGACGAATGGCAGGTTGTTCTGAAGGATCGGATCCAGCGCCAGGCGCAGAACGGTTGCGCCGGCCACGAGGGCAAGGGCCAGGCCGTACGCCCGCGCGTTCTGCCAGACTGTGTTTGTCGAAGGTTCCTTCATCGGACCACACCACACGCCAGCGACCAGCTCCTCCACCTCGCGCCCGCAGCAGTCTACGAACACCAGCACCGGGCACCAACCCCTTCCCACGGCATCAAGCACTCCATCCGGACCACAGCACGACCGCCATCGCCAGCGAGAGCCACACGCTGAGCGCGACAATGCGGTGGATCGTTGTTCGCATGGACTCCCGGTGTTCACGTTAGACCCGGCCGGCCACCACGCACATCGTCACTCCCCGTAATACACTCGCTCCCCCGCCTGAATGCGGTTTCCCGGCAGATCCCTGGCCTTCAGCGCTTCCTCGCTGTCGGCGAAGAGCGGGCTGATCTCGACGATCGCGTCCGGCTCGCCATCCTCGCGGTAGGGCACTTCCACGCCGGCGCCGGAGAGCCAGCGGGCGGCGCGGCGGACCTGGTCGCGGCGGCTGGTGAAGGGGCTGTCGACGCCCTCGGCGTTCTTGACGGGGGAAAACTCCTCGCCGCGGTCGGTTTCGTAGACCAGTGGGTTGCGCGCCAGAGGGATGGCGTCGAAGACGAACTGCTCCAGCTTCACGGCGTTGGGCTTCTCGGGCTCCACTTCCCGGCCGGAATCGTCGATGAAGGGCACTTTCTTCTCCGCCCGGTGCCAGGGCAGCTCCAGCTTGCCGCCGCGGTTCAGGCGGTCGATGAAGTCCACGTCCAGCGCATGGATGGCGATGCTGCCGGCGTTGAAGAGCAGATTGCCCTTCTCGTCGCGCTTCTCCGCCAGCTCATCGGGCAGATCGCTGTACTCAATGACGATCAGCTTGCGCTGGCCATCCTGCTCCACGACGCCGAAGTTGCCCAGCTTTTCCTTCGGGCCGCTCTTGGGAATCGTCTTGCTGCTCATCTCGCTTTCGTACAGGTCGTGCAGGCCCAGGAACAGCGGATCGATCAGCCGCGTCGTCGGATTGTCCACCTGAAAATACGACAAGTGCCGGATGCCGCGCTTCTTCATGTCCGCCAGCGCACCGCTCTTTGCCACCGCGCGAAGCGATCCGCCATGCCCATCCGGCGAAAGCGCCAGCGAATCCTTCTCCGCCAGCAGCATCTTTCCGTCGAAGCCGAACGCGGGCATCATCCCCTGCGAGAAGAAGATCACATCCTGCTTCGGATAGCCGAAATACCCGTGCTTTTCGAAGAACGTCCGCGTCGGCGCGTCATTCAGCTCGCTGGTCATGATGTACCACGGGATCGGCTTGCCGTGCCGTCGCACCGCCGCCAAGAGCTGCTCGGCGAACACCTGGAACAGCGGCTTTTCCCGCACCGGCGTCACCGGGAACTCCCCCTTGGGCCCGTCATAACCCAGTCGCGTCCCTTGCCCACCCGCCACCAGGAACGCCCCGATCTGTCCGTGATCCAGAAGCTCAACCCCGCGCTTCTGGGCCTTGGCATACATCTCCTCGCGCCCCGCGTCCGCGAATCGCGGCAGGACGTTGGGCGGATCGATCTTCTCGGGGATGTCCGCAGGCGGCTTGCGGCGGACGTGGGACTCGATTAGCTCCGCGATCTCCTCAAGATTGAGCTCAGAGAGCTGGCCCGCCAGGCGTTTCCGGCCCGGCTCGTCCAGCTCGTCCCAGAAGCGCAGGACGTGCTCCTGCCCGATCTGCTTGAGGTTCCTGCGGAGTGCGTTGATGTCGTTGGCCATGCCGGCTCGACCATAACCGGCTGCCAACGCGGAGTGAAGTGCCGGATTAAGCCGCGTTGCGCTTGTTCAGGCGCTTCCGGGCTTCGTCGATGCGGCGGGCGGCGGCGAGGGTCATGGCGTCCATCAGTTCGCGCCAGTTCGGGCGCCGTTTCAGCGTCGCCTGGAGCTTTCGGCTCATGTCGTCGCGGAAGCTCGCCAGGTCCTGCGCCCAGTTGCGCGGGCCGTCGGCCTCGCGGCCCATGCCCGGCACGTCCGGCGCCTCCGGATCCACCGTCGGCTCGTGCCCGAGGATCGCCTTGTAATAGCGCATCCCCTCCTCCGTGCTCACATCCGGCAGCGGCATTTCAGCTACATCGTCGGCCGTCGATGGGCTGAGGTCCTGGGGCTGGGGATCGATGGCCGGCGCAGCAGAAGGCTTGGGAAGGTTCATTTACCACCGCATCGGCCCACCGGGCGCGTACGCTCCACTTTGCCTGCGTAGCCGCCGGACTGTCCCATAAGCAGCCCCGCGGCGGCGCAGAAAAGCGGGCGCCCCTTACGGGCGCCCGCCGTCATGGCCAGGGCCGGAATCGAACCGGCGACACTGCGATTTTCAGTCGCATGCTCTACCAACTGAGCTACCTGGCCGGTAGCGCGGCGATTCTAGCCGTCACCCTCTTACGGACAAGCCGCCCGCAGGTTCGCCGGCCTCACCGCGGCGGCTCGATGCGGACGATCGACGTCTCGCCCCCGCGCTGCACCTCCAGCACCACCGGGTCCGTCGGGTTGCTCTGCCGGAACGCCTCGTACGCCTCGCGGAAGCCCTCCAGGCTCTCCACGTCGTTCTGGTTGAGCTTTCGCACCAGGTCGTTGTTCCGCAGCCCCGCGGCGGCGGCGGCGCTTTGCTCCTTGATGAAGGCGATCGACAGCCCCGGCGTGTCCAGCGGCAGGTTCCTGAAGTAACGGTCGGCAAAAACCAGCTCCCGCACCGTGAAGCCCAGGTCCTCGGCAAACCACCGCTGAGCCTCGCGGATCTGCTTGGGCCGCTCCTCCAGCGTCGCCGTCACCTGACGCTCGTTTTTGGCCGCATCCAGGAGCGTGAGGCTCACTTCCTCGCCCACCGGCAGTCGCGAGATGTTGCGCTGCAGGATCTCAGGCAACTCGTCCGCCGAGTCGCCCCGCTCCAGCCGCTCGCCGTTCATGGCGACGATCACATCGCCCGACTGCACGCCCGCCTTGGCCGCCGGCCCATCCGCGATCACATCGCCCACCTGGATGGCGGGGCGGTCTCCCAACTCGTAGTACTCGCGGAGCTCCTTGGACAGCCCCGTCAGCCGCTCAACCCCCAGGTCCGGCAGCTTCAGTGGCTCATCGGCGCTGGGCGGCCCTGCCAGGCTCTGCTCGTAGAACCGGGCGGGAATGAAGATCGTCAAACGGTCCTCGACCGTCTGCAGCGTGTCGGCGCCCGTCAGGAACGGGCTGCGCTGCCCGATCCGCTCCACAAGCCCCACCGCCGTTCCGGCCAGGTTCAGCACCACCGAGCCGCTGCTCGTGAGCTGGCCATCCACCACGCAAAGCGGAACCGGGCCCCGCAGGTTGGCCGCCATCCGGCTTGCGTAGATGTAGGGCGCAAAGCCCGCCTCCTCCGGCAGCCGGCCCACCGAAACGACGTAATCGCCCACACTGGGCCGCTCGTAGCTCCACTTCACCGGCCTCCACGTCACCGGCTCCTCGTCCTCGCTGGCCGGCTTGGCGCGGAAAAAGACCACGTTGCTCCGCTCGTCGCGCCCCTCCAGCGTCGCCTCCAGCTCGCGCGGATCGCCGTCGGTCCGCGGGATCAGGATCTGGAAGTCCTTCACCTGCACGTCCGGCAGCACCGTCGGCACCAGGTCCAGCGGCGCCATGATCAGGCCATCTTCGCTGATAACCACCCCCACGCCCTCCAACTCCTGGCGATTGGCCTCGCCTTCCCAGACGTATTTCACGATCACCAGGCTCGGCTGCATCTGCTCCAGCAAGCTTCGGACCTGTTCAGGCGTCGGGGGGGCCTGCGCCTGAGCCATGGCCGCCGCGGGCAGCAGCGCCAGCGAAAGGAGGAAGATCGCGATTCTGCATGAGAGGGGCATGGGGGCATGTTAGGCCCCGGCCAAAGGGTCAAGGGGGGTGGTCAGAGGTCCGCGCCCTTTGCCTGTGCTCGGGTCCCACGGCTTGAGGCAAGCCGTGCAGGTAGCGCGGCTTTCGGCGGGTGAAGCCGTGTCTGCTCGCTACTCAGTACGTCACCTTCAGCAGCACCGTCCGCGTTCCCTGCCGCCGCGCTACGCTCAGCAGCACCTGCCCCTGCTTCTCCTCCACGCTCTTCTTATACAACTCCATGAATGCCTCCAGGTCGTCCGCGGGCTGGCCGCCGACCTGCTTGATCACGTCGCCGGGCGTCAGCTCCGCCTTCGCGGCGGCGTAGCCGGGACGGACGGTCGTCACCACCACGCCCTTGTCGTCCGGCAGAAGCTGGGCGTTGGCGTACGGCCGCGTCACCTCGCGCACCGACAGGCCCCATTCCTGAAGCTCGCGCTCCTCGCCTACGGCGCTCTCCAGCTTCACCGGCGTCGTCTCCAGCGTCATTTCCTCGCTGCCACGCATGATCTTCAGCTTCAGCGGCTCGCCGATCGCCAGTTCCGCGATTCGCCGCCGCACCGCGGCAAGCTCTTCGGGGAAGCGCACGTTCGTGGGCTCATCGTCGATCGACAGCAGGATGTCCTGCACCTTCAGCCCCGCCTTGGCCGCGGGCCCGCCGCGCTCCACGTTGTCGATCAGCACCCCGCGGTTGGGGTCGATGTTGTAGAATGTCTCCAGGTCCTGCAGAGGCTTGAAATCCATCCCCAGGTCCGCCCGCGTGACCCGCCCCTTCTCATCCTCCCCGGCGCTGGCCAGGATCGCGTCCTTCACCTTCCGCACCGTGCCGATCGGGATCGCGAAGTTCAGGTCGCTCCCGGGCATCCCGCGCGTGTTGATGCCAACCACCCGCGCGTTCAGATCCACCAGCGGCCCGCCGCTGTTGCCGGGGGCGATCGGGGCATCCATCTGGATCCAGTTCGCAAAAAGCCCCGTCTCATACCCGTCGATGTTCTGCTCCGACGGGTAAAAGGTCCGCTCGATGTTGCTGACGATCCCCTTGCTCATCGTGCGCGACAGGCCAAAGGGCGTGCCGATCGCGATCACATCCTGCCCCGGCACCAGCGTCTCCCCGTCGGCCAGCTCCGCGTACACGAAGTCGATCCCCTTGCGGCTGACCTCCTCCATGTCAAGCTGCACGATTGCCAGATCCGTCCAGTGGTCATCCCCGATCAACGTGCCGCGGACGCGCTCCTTGTTTGCCAGCGTCACCCAGATCTCCTGCGCCCGGCCTGCCACGTGGTAGTTCGTGAGTATCCGCCCCTCGCCGTCGAAGAGCACGCCGCTGCCTGTGCCACGCTGCAGAGACTTCTTGCCATCCCGGTAGATCTCCTGCGCCACGTCCAGCCGCACCACCGCCGGGAACACGCGGTCCGTCACCTCCAGGATGCGCTCGGGCGTGTCCTGCGGAAAGAGCTGCCCGCCGCCGGTGACGCTCTTGGGGTCGACCGCCTGCCCGTCCTGGGACGGCTGGGTCGCCGGCTCGTCCGCGGCGAAGACGGGCGAAGCCAGCAGGGCGAGGAGGACGGCCGGGGCGAGGGTTGAACGCATGGAAACGAGTATAGAAGCGGCCTGCGGCTCATCCCATTGACGTCGGGCCCGGTGACGGCTGGGGACCCCGTAGGGTTCGGGAATTGTTTGCGGCGGCGGGTCGGGACGTGATAACGTGCCCGCCATGGTGGCGTTCTGGATCATCCTGGCCGCGGCGGCGGGGCTCGTTTTGGGGGTTCTGGTGGGATATCTAGTTGCCGAGCGCCGCTGCACCAGCGGCGCCCAGGGCGAGAAGGCCCAGCTTGCCGACCTCTCGGCGCGCCTGGACGTCGCCCGGCAGGCCATCTCCGAGCGCGACGCCGCCCTCC
>JBGTBZ010000270.1:0-7270 GCA_041749155.1 Phycisphaerae bacterium | reverse complement strand
CTAGAAGCAGGCCTACGAGCAGGCCGAGCAGGCCGCCCGCCGCCGCGTGGCGGGAGTCCGCCCCGAATCCGCCGAGGCGGCGGAGGGGGCGGTTTAGGCCATGCCGCGGGTAGACTGGAGGGTCAAAGGACCCCGAGATGCTGGAGCTTGCGCTGAACCTCCTGCTGGCATGCCTGCTGCTACTGGCGCCGCTGATCACGCTGGCGTTGGCCGCCGCGGGGCTGCTCAGGCTCGAGCGGCACGAGAACGCGCTGCGGTGGGGCGGCTTGGGCCGGCGGGCGTTGCCGAATCTGCCGGGCGTGCTGCTCTCTGGGCAGATGAAGGCGTACTGCGTGCATGGGCGGGATGAGCAATCGGGCCTGGTGCGGGTGTACACGGTGCAGGCCAAGCACGCCGGGGCCGCGCAGATGAAGGCGCAGGGATGGGGACTGCTGATCGGCCGGATCTCCGAGCAACCGCCCGGTAACCGACAAACGACAACGAACTGACAATATGGGCCTGTTCAAAAGCAAAGAAGAGCGTCGAGTCGAGCGCGAGATGCGCATTCGGGGGGGCATGCGCTCCATCGAGCGCTCCATCCGCCAGCAGGAGAAGTTCTCCGACGACTTCATCAAGAACGCCCGCCAGGCGCGCAAGATCGGCGATGACAGCCAGTACCGCTTCATCCGCAACAGCCTGAAGAAGACGGCGGCGGTGAAGAAGATGCTGGAGCGGCAGCTTTTGAGCATGAAGAACGCGATGCTGATCCAGAAGCAGGCGGAGGCCAGCCGGCAGTTCGCCGACAGCATGAACCTGATGGCGAAGGAGATCAGCCGGACGTTCGGCGAGCTGGACCTGACCAAGACGCAGGCGGATTGGGAAAAGGCGGTGGCGCAGGCGGGCAGCATCGAGGAGCGGATGGACCTGTTCCTGGACGCGATGGAGCAGGCCGGCGGCGAGGAAGTGGGCAGCACGCGCGAAGACATCGTGACGGACGAGGAGATCGACCGGATGATCGAGGCGGACGTGCTGGCGGAGGAGCGGCGGGAGCTTGGGAAGCTGGATGAGCTGGAAAGCGAGATCGCGCGGGAGTTGGGAGTGGCTCGGGAGAGGGATTGAGTTGGATTCGGAGGACAAGATGGAAGGCTTCTCGCCTCTTACATGTGAAGCGCTCGGCTGGTATGTGTACCAGCTCACGGATCCGCGCGATGCAACCATCTTCTACGTCGGCAAGGGTTGTGGAAACCGGGCATTCGCCCACTCAGCAACCGCGCGCGACACCGCCGATCACCCGGAACTCCAGGGCGAGAAGGCGCGACGGATCAGCGAGATCGAGCGCGCCGGCTTACATGTGCGCATTCATGTACTACGACATCGACTGGCAAGCGAGGAGCTTGCGTTCGAAGTGGAATCGGCCGCGATCGATCTGTTGAACGTGCTGCGTCGTGAGACCCTGCTTAATCTTGTCAGCGGCCGGCACTCTCACCGCCATCACTCGACTCTACTTTCGGCCGAGGAACTTGAAGTTCGTTATGCTGCAGCAGAGGCACCGCTACTACGGCATCGCGTGCTGCTCGTGTCTCTAAACCGAAACTGGCGCCCGGAGATGCCCGACGAGGAGTTGTATGAAAGGACGCGCTTCTGGTGGAAGGCCAATGGATGGAGGCGCGATGAATGTAAGCATGTGATGGGTGTGCACAACGGCATTGTCCGTAGTGTCTACAGGCCGATTCGCTGGTACTCTCACACGTCGACACACCGGACCGGTAAGCCACATCGTCGATGGGGCTTCGACGGAGAGCCTGCCCCGGAGATGTCAAACTTCCTGCGCACGTCCGTGAGGCGCTTCTTGAGTGCCCCGCAATGGACTCACCGCTACGCGGGACCAGAAGAGGGATCTTCATAGGTGGTGCGGCTGGTTCCGGGAGTAACTTCTTGTAGGATGGCTGCCCATGGACGGGGGCGAGATCTTCGGCACGCTCTGCGGCTACATCTGCGGCGCCCTGGTCATCGGCGTCGTGGTCGGCGTTGCCATCGCCGTGTTCATGGTCGCGGTCCCGTTCATCGGTCTCGGGCTGTTCATTTGCGGCATCGCGATGCTGACGGAGGGGCGGATCGTCGAGGGGGCGGCGCTGGTGGTCGTGGGAATCCTGGTCAGCGGCATCGGGGGGATGCTCTGGAGCAAGTAGGGGCGGATATCCTCCTGCGATGCCCGAGAACCCGCTGGAGATCCTGCAGGCCGAGTACGAGCGTGCCAAATCCGCCGGTGAGGCGTGGCCCGAGGCCTGCGCCCTGGCGACGGCGGACGCGGCGGGGCGGCCCAGCGTGCGCATGGTGCTGTTTCGCTCCATCATCCCCGCGGGCCCCGACGCGGGCGTGGCCTTTTTCACGAACTACGAGTCCGACAAGGCCCGCCAGCTCGCGGAAAACCCGCAGGCGGCCATCTGCGTTCACTGGAACGCGATCCAGAAGCAGTTCCGCCTCGAAGGCAGCGTCGTCAAGACCCCGCCGGCGGAGTCGGAGGGCTATTTCGCCTCGCGCCCGCGGATGAGCCAGCTTGGGGCCTGGGCGTCGTTCCAGAGCCGCCCGCTGGAGAGCTACGAGGCCTTTAAGGTCCGCATGGCGGAGGTGGAGAAGCGCTTCGAGGGCCAGCCCGTCCCATGCCCGCCGCACTGGGGCGGGTACCGGCTGAAGCCCGATCGCGTGGAGATCTGGACGGAAGTCGAGTTCCGCCTGCACAAGCGGGAGCTGTACGTTCTCGATGGAGAGGGTTGGCGCAAGTCGCTGCTCTACCCGTAGTCCCGCTCCCTACGGTCGCGGCTCGTCCGGAGCCGATCACGCCTCGACCGCCTCGATCAGCCGCGTCCGCTCCTCTTCCGTCGGCAGGCGGCCGGTCATCGCCCCGCAGTTGTCGATCGCGTGTTCCGGGTCGCTCGTGCCGGGAATCACGCAGGTGACGGCCTCGTTCGCCAGGATGAACTTCAGGAACGCCTGCGCCCAGGTCTTGGCGTACCCCCTGGCATGATCCGGCAGCTCGCGGTCGCGGACGCGGCGAAACAGGCCGCCGCTGCCGAAGGGAATGTTGATCATCGTCGCCACGCCGTTGTCCTGGCACAGCGGCAGCAGCCGCTTCTCGGCGTCGCGGTTCTCGACGTGGTAGGGGAGCTGGATGAAATCGACCTTGTTCGGTCCGCCGGCGAACTTCTCCAGGTCCGGCAGGCTCGCGCTGGTGTAATGCGTAACGCCGATGAGCTTGAAGATGCCCTGCTGCTTCATTTCGCGCAGCGTCTGGAGGTGAAGCTCCACGTCCACCAGGTTGTGCACCTGCATCAGCTCGAGCTTCTGGCGGCGGAAGCGGTCAAGCGACTGCTGCATCTGCTTCTGCCCGGCCTCCTTGCCCTGCGTCCAGACCTTCGTCGCCAGCCAGAGCTTGTCGTTGATCCCAAGCTCATCCGAAAGGGCCCCGACCACCTCCTCGCTGCGGCCGTACATGGGCGAGGAGTCCACGATGCGCCCGCCGGCGTCGAAAAAGGCCTTCAGGGTCCGCCGACGCTCCGCGGCGGTCTGCTGGTCCGCCATGTCGATATCGAACTGCTGCCACGTCCCCAGCCCAACGGAGGGAACCCGATCCCCGGTGGCGGGGATTTCACGCCTGTCCAGATCCGCGGGCGCCGACCCGCCATCCTGCCGCGGCCCCGCCCCGATGGCGGTAGCGGCGGCGAAGGCAGCGCTGGCAAGTAGCGATCGTCGCGAAGGGGCGGAAGCTTGGTTACGTATGGCCATCTTCTCTCCCGCGGGAGCCGCAGAGCAGGGCGCCGGATGTCAAAAGCGGCGGAAGCGATCAGCTCTCGACCTCCTCGATCAACTGCTGGATCTCCTCCTGCGTCGGCAGGCGACCTTTCATCGCCCCGCAGTTGTCCGCCACATGCCGAGGATTACTCGTGCCCGGGATGATGACGGTGACGGCGTCATTGGCCAGGATGAACTTGAGCAGGGCCTGCGCCCAGGAGCTGGCATACCCCTTGGCGTGGTCCGGCAGGGGCCGCTGAAGCAGCCCGCCCAGCAGCCGACCGCTGCCGAAGGGCACGTTGATCATCGTCGCCACGCCGTTGTCCTTGCATGCCGGCAGCAGCCGCTCCGCCGAGTCGCGCATCTGCACGTTGTAGGGGAGTTGGATGAAGTCCAGCTTCACGCCACCCTTCCCCTGGGCGTACTCGGTCAGCTCCGGGATCACGCGGCGGTTGGAGCTTGTGATACCGATGTAGCGGAACGTTCCCTTCTCCTTCCACTCCTGGATCAGGGGCAGGTTCTTCTCGATCTCCACCAGGTTGTGGACCTGCATGAGCTCGATCTTGCCGCCTTCGCGGCCCAGGAGCTTCATCGAATTGGTCATCTGCTCAGCGGGGTCCTCACCGCGCGACGTCCATACCTTTGTCGCGATCCACAACTTGTCGTTGTTCCCCAGCTCCGTCGAGAGCTTTCCGATCACTTCCTCGCTGCGGCGGTACATCGGCGAGCTGTCTACAACCGTTCCGCCGTTGTCGAGGAAAGCCTGGATGGTCTGCTTGCGCTGCTCGGCGTCGCCGGTATTGTCCGTGTCGATGTCGAAGACGTTGGATGTGCCAAGGCCGATCGACGGAATCTTCTCGCCGGTCGAGGGAATGGCCCGCATGTCCAGCTCGCCCGCCTGCTCCTGCCACGCAGCCGCCAGCGGTGCGCCAAAGGATGCCGCCAGGGCAGCGCCGGCGGCTCCGAGGATGGCTCGGCGCGAGAGGCGGGGGTCGATGGGGTGCGGCATGGCGTTTTCTCCGGGACAAAGGGGAACAGTCGAGAATCCGGGCGTTAGAACCCGCCGCGGAGCTTACCAGCCGTTGGGTATGCCGGCGACCTCAAACCCGGCCGAAATCGCGGGCTAAGACCCCTCGCCTGACCCCGCAAGCCCGATGGCGCTCGCAGTGGCATGCGTCGATATGTGCGAAAGCGAAAGGTGCCAGCGGCCGATGCCCATTTCCCGGGCAATCGCCGCCGCCTGGCCGTCCAGCCGCAGCGTCGGCTGGCCCGTTGGCAGTCGCACGACCTCGATGTCACACCACCCGATCCCGTGCCGCAAGCCGGTGCCCAGCACCTTCATCACCGCCTCCTTCGCCGCAAATCGGGCCGCCAGGTGCTCCGCGAAACGCTGAGGACGCTTCCGGGCATACGCGACCTCCTCCGCGGTGAAGCAGCGGACCAGGAAGCGGTCTCCGTGTCGCTCGATGAGCTTGCGGAGCCGCCCGACTTCCACAATATCGATGCCGTGGCCCACGATGGGCATGGCCGGATGATATCCCCGCTTCTCGACTCGCCCCGGGCCTTCCATACACTTGCCTCATGCCTGTACGTGCTGCGTCACTCCTGCTTCTGGCCGCTTTCGTTCCCGCCGTCCTGGCGGCTCCCATCGCCGGGGGGCAACAGGCCCAGCAGGCCACGGCAGCGACGCAGCCGGCACTGGAAGGGTCGTTCCTCGAGACCCTGCTGTCGGGTCCGGCCACGCGGCCTGGGGAGGTCGTGGGGCGGTACGGCGAGGCGACTGTCACCCGCCAGCAGCTCATGGAGTTCCTGCTGCAGACGCGCGGCCTCGATGCGCTGCTGAACCTCATGCAGTTCCAGATCGCCCGCTCCCTCGCCGCTGAGCAGGGGATCACCATCACGCCGGCGGATGTGAAGGCGGAGGAGCGCAACACCCTCCGCCAGGCCTTTGCCAGCGTCCAGGACATCACGGAGCAGCAGTATGACGATCTGGTCACGCAACTGCTTGCCCAGCAGCAGCTCTCCCGGGCGGAGTTTGACGTGGTGATCGCCACCAACGCTTACCTGAAGGCGATCGCCCGGCCCCAGATCGAGGCCCTGCTGACGGAGGAAAACCTCCGCAAGGCCTTCAATGCCCGCTACGGCGAGCAGGTGCGGGTGCGCCACGTCCAGCTAGAGAATCTCGCCCAGGTCGCCGAAGTGCGCAAGCGCATCGACGCCGGCGAGGACTTCGGCAAGGTCGCCAGCGAGGTATCGCGAAATCTCGAAACACGGCAGGTCGGCGGCATGTTTCCGCCATTTTCCATGCAGAGCGATGTGCCCGAGTCCTTCAAGCTGGCGGCCTTCCAGCTCGAGGTAGGGCAGGTCAGCGACCCGGTCGAGGCGGGGGGGTTCTACCACCTGATCAAGCTCGAGGAGCGGATCGAGCCTCGGGCCGTGCAGTTCGAGAACGTCCGCGAGTCCTTGAAGAAGACCGTGGCGGAGGAGCAGTTGCTGCTGCTGACCGCGCGGCTTCGCCGGGCCCTGGCCCAGCAACTGGCCAGCGACGAGCTTCAGGTGCTTGACCCCGTGCTGGCCGGGCAACTGCGCCTCCGTCTCGAGCAGTTGCGCCCGCAGCCGGTCCCAGAAATCGACCCGGCCACCCAGCCACAGGCGCCGCCGGAGTGAACAAAACGCCCTCGCGGGCGTTCTATGGGGGGCGTAGACTCAAGTCAGTCTCCCCTACCCCCCGCCCTTGCCGCGGCGGTGGGCCGTTTGGTACTTTTACTTATGTGCGGCACCGATTAACGCTTGTGCCGGCGGGACGCAACCCACCCCAATGTCCCCCCGGCGAGACTTCCACGGCCCCTGAGGCAGCTTATGAGGAATAATCGCAGCTCTTTTAACAAGCCCGGCAGCTCTTTCCGACACAACCGCCAGATCCGCATCTCCCCGGTGCGGCTCATCGACCACAACGACGAGATGGTCGGCGTCGTCCCGACCGATCAGGCGCTGAAGATGGCCCAGGACGCCGGGCTTGATCTCGTGGAGGTCGCCCCAAACGTCCGCCCGCCGGTCTGCAAAATCCTCGACTACGGCAAGTGGAAGTACCAGCAGCAGAAGAAGGAAGACAAGCAGCGGGCTGCCCAGCGGCACTCGACCCTTAAGGAGGTCAAGATCCGCACTACCAAGATCGATCAGCACGACCTGATGATCAAGGTCAAGCACGCCCGCGAGTTCCTCGAGGCCGGCCACAAGGTCCAGTTCAGCCTCCAGTACCGGGGCCGCGAGATGGCCCACCAGGAGCTGGGGCTCGAGATCATGGACAGGGTCAAGCGCGAGCTGTTTATGGTCTCCAAGGTCGAGCAGGATTTCCGGATGATGGGACGCCGCGGGACCATGGTCCTTGCTCCCGACCGCAAGGATCCGCACAAGGTCCGGGCCCCGGGCGAGGGTGAGCGGATCACCGTCGGCACCAAGGGCATTCGCCTCGACCAGGACGGCCCCGCAGAGGCCGCGGCCC